>NZ_SSDO01000518.1:0-2818 GCF_004794395.1 Microbacterium sp. K41
CACGCCCCTGCGGCTGCGCGTCCACGAGGTGCGGGCAGCGAGGGCCCTGCACCGAGGCCGCGACCGGGCGGCGCTGCGGGCCGCGGGCGAGGGCCTCGACCTGCTGTCGTCGTGGCAGCAGTCGTTCGGCGCGCTCGACCTGCAGGCCTCGGTCGCGATGCACGCGAGCGACCTCGTGTTCACCGGGCTCACGGCGGCGGCGCGCCTCGGCGACCCGGAGACCCTGTTCGAGTGGTCGGAGCGGGCGCGTCACCTCAGCCAGCAGGTCGCGCCGGTGCGGCCCCCGCACGACGCGGACCTGGCGGCGGACCTGGCGGAGCTGCGGATGCTGCGGGCAGAGCTCGCGGGTGCCGACTGGACGACCGACGCGCGGGTGCGGATGCTGCGCGACCGGGTGCGCGAGAGGCAGTGGACGGCGACCGGCTCCGGGGCCGCGCGCGAGCGGCTCGGCCTGGCGGCGGCGTCTGCACTCCTCCCGCACGACACCGCGGTGTTCTCCTACGTCTTCACCGGCTCCGAGCTGCACGCCGTGGCGGTGACCGAGGGTCGGGCGCGCATCGTGGAGCTGGACTGGCCGCGGGTGCGGGCGGCGCTCGACGGGCTGCGGGCCGACCTCGACATGGCCGCTCTCACCCGCGGCGGTGCGATGGGTGCGGTCACGCAGCGGTCCCTCGTCGCGCGGCTGGAGCTGCTCGACGCGGGGCTGCTCGCACCGCTGCGGCGGGCCGTGCCGCGGGCGTCGCGCGTGGCGATCACGGTGCCCGGCATCCTCGGGGGCGTGCCGTGGGCCATGCTGCCCGGCATGCGCGGGTTGCCGTTCACGCTCGTCACGTCGGTGTCGCGGTGGCTCGGAGCCGACCGGGCACCGCGCGCCGCGTCGCCCGTCGTGGGCTTCGCCGCCGGTCCTCGCGTGCGCCGCGCGGGCGAGGAGGTGCAGCGTGCGGCCTCGGCCTGGACGGACCGTGCCTCGACGCGCGTGTACGAGGGTGCGGAGGCGACGGTGGGTGCGGTGACGGCCCTCGCGGGCGACGCGGAGCTGCTGCACATCGCGGCGCACGGACGGCACGCGGTCGACAACCCCCTGTTCTCCGGGTTCGAGCTGAGCGACGGCACGCTGTTCGGCTACGACGTGGACCTGATCCCGCGGGCGCCGCGCACCGTGATCCTGTCGGCGTGTGAGCTGGGGCGCTCGTCGGTGCGCTGGGGGGAGGAGGCGCTGGGCATGACGCGGGTGTGGTTGCACGCGGGCACCGAGTGCGTGATCGCGGCCCCCGTCGCGGTGCCCGACGACGATGCGTGCGAGCTGCTGGCGGCCGTGCACGCCGGGCTGACCGAGGGCGCTGCACCGGCGGACGCCCTGGCCTCCGCGGCCGTCACGACGGGCGTGATCGCGCCGTTCCAGTGCCACGGCGACGGATTCTGACCTTTTTCTCCAATCGGTGTATCAGAACCGCAGGCGGTGACTCCTGTTCTTCGGAAGGTGTCGCAGGCGAAGGGCCTCGAAGGAGGAGGCGCGAGGGAGGCGCCGTCGGATCTGGGGAAACAGCGCACTGGGGAGCGCGCACGACAGGGACACCAACTGCTCTGGGGAGCCGCGGATGCAGCCGCGACACCTCACAGGGCCTCGGCGATCTGGGGACGCCGGGGCCCTTGGGGTGCGCCCGCGCGGGCTCAGGCGAGGAGCACGACGTACCCGGCGGTGCGCAGTGCCTCGACCAGCGCGGGCTCGGCCCCGCGGTCGGTGATGACGGTGTGGAACAGCTCGGGCCCGCCCACCGCGGAGAACGCCTCGACGCCGAGCTTGCTGCCGTCGGTCACCACGACCGCGCGCCGGGCACGCTCGGCCATCATGCGGTTCACGGCGGCCTCGCGCTCGTCCTGCGTGGTGGCACCCGCCGCGGCGTCCATGCCGTTCACGCCCAGGAACGCGATGTCGAGCCGCACCCCGCGCAGCAGCTGTTCCACGAACGGCCCCACGAGCTCGTACGTGCGGGAGTGGATGACGCCGCCCGTGACCACGACCTTGATGTCGGGCCGCGTGGCGAGCTGTGCCGCGATGTTGACCGCGTTCGTGACGACCGTGACGCCGCCGTCGGCGGCCAGGTCCTCCCTGGCGGCGAGGGCGGCCGCGATCGCGGTCGTCGTGGTGCCCCCGGAGAGACCCACCACCATGCCGGGCGACACCAGGTCGGCCGCGGCCTGGGCGATGCTCGCCTTCTCGTGCGTGCGCAGGTGGCTCTTGTAGCGGATGGGCAGCTCGTAGGCGACCGTCTGCGCCACCGCACCGCCGTGCGTGCGCGTGAGCAGGCGCTGCTCGGCCAGGGTGTCGAGGTCGCGGCGGGTGGTGGCCGGCGAGGCGCCGAACCGGTCGACGAGCTCGTCCACCGTGACCTCACCGCTGGCGGCGAGCAGGTCGAGGATCGCGTTCAGCCGTGCCGCCCGCTTCACCGCGTGCTCCCGGAGGAGTGCTGCGGCGGGAACCCGCGACCTCCGTGGTGACGGCCGACCGCGAGCGCCTGCGGCCCTGTCGCCGCCACGCTCATCCCGCGGCCGCCGTGTCGGTCTGCAGCGCGAACAGCCGCAGCATCCGCGCCGCCTCCTGCGCCAGCGCGTCGCGGGCGGGTGCGAGGTACTTGCGGGAGTCGACCAGCCGCTCGTCGCGGTCCAGCACATCGCGCACGGCCCGCGTGAAGAAGCCGTTCAGATGGGTCGAGACGTTGATCTTGGTCATGCCCGCCCGCACCGCGTCGGCGATCACGGCGTCGGCCACCCCGGACGAGCCGTGCAGCACGAGGGGCACGTCCGCCCCGGCCGCCCC
>NZ_SSDO01000519.1:0-3168 GCF_004794395.1 Microbacterium sp. K41
AGGACCGGCGGTGCTCGCGGCCGCGCGCGAGCGCGGCGGCGATGGCCCCCTCGGCGGTGGCGTCGGTGTCGGCGGCGGCGGAGACGTTCTCGGCGCCGACGGCCTCGATGATCTCGGTGCGCTGGATGCGCGTCTCCCGCGGGGCCTTCACGCCGATCCGCACGCTGTCGCCCTTGATGTCGAGCAGCGTGACCTCGATCTCGCCGTCGATGCGCACGCTCTCACCGATCCGCCTCGTCAACACCAGCATTCGATCAGCCTACTGGTGCGACGGGGGCGGGCCCCAGCGACGCGGTCGAGGCGTCGCGCACCACGCCGATGGTCTCGATCGTCAGCGGCGCCGCGGTGGCCTCGCTGTACGACAGCACCGGCAGGCCGTCGGTCTGCGCCGACACCAGCCGTCGCACGGCCGGCCGCAGCGACGGCGCGCACACCAGCACCGGTTCCGGCCCGTCCGCCTGCGCGGCAACCGCCTGCTTGACCGAGGCGATCACGGCCTCCATGCGCTGCGGCTCGAACACGATCTGGGTGCCGTCGTCGCCCGGCCGCAGGCTCTCCAGCATCGCCTGCTCCAGCAGCGGGTTGATCATGACCACCCGCAGCACGCCGTTCTCCGCGAAGCGCGCGGCGATCGCCGGGCCGAGCGCGGCCCTGGCGGCCTCGATCAGCCCCTCCGGGTCGGTCGAGGTCTTGGCGCGCAGGGCCAGCGCCTCGTAGATGCGGCCGAGGTCGTTGATCGGCACGCGCTCCGCGAGCAGCCCCTGCAGGACGCGCTGGACCTCGGCGAGTGAGAGCTGTGCGGGCGTGAGCTCCTCCACCGCCGACGGCGACACCTGCTTGAGCGCGTCGGTGAGCTGGCGCACGTCCTCCCGCGACAGCAGCCGCGCGGCGTGCGTCTGGATCACGCTCGACAGGTGCGTGACGATCACGCTGGCCCGGTCGATCACGGTCGCTCCGGCGAACTCGGCGCTGTGCCGCATCTCCATCGGGATCCACTTGCCCTCCAGCCCGAACACGGGGTCGAGGGCTGCGGCGCCGGGCAGCGACTCGAGTCCGGAGCCGAGCGCGAGCACCGATCCGCCCGGCGCGGTGCCGCGCCCGGTCTCCACCCCGGCGATGCGGATCACGTACGTGGCCTGCGGCAGCTCGATGCTGTCGCGCGTGCGGACGGGCGGGGTGACCAGGCCGAGGTCGAGCGCGATGCGCCGCCGCAGCGCCTTCACGCGCGCGAGCAGGTCGTCGGGGCCGCCGGTGACCAGGTCGACGATGTCGGGCGAGAGGAGGATCTCGAGCGGGTGCACGCGCATGCGCTCGATCAGCTCCTCCGGCTGCTCCGCAGGCGGCGTCACCGGTGCCTTCGCGGCTTCGGCCGCCTCCCGCTTCCTGGTGGCGGTGATGCGCTGGGCGACCAGGAGCAGCAGCGCCCCGATCGCGACGAACGGCAGCATCGGCATGTGCGGGATGAGCGACATGATGATGGCCGCGCACCCGGCGATCAGCAGCGCGTTGCGGGACTGCCCGAGCTGGGCCGATGCGGCCGTGCCCATCTCGGTCTCGGCGGTCGAACGGGTCACGATCATGCCGGTCGACACGGCCATGAGCAGGGCCGGGATCTGCGTGACCAGGCCGTCGCCGATCGTCAGGAGGCTGTACGTGCTCACGGCCTGGTCGATCGACATGCCGTGCTGCACGAGCCCGATCGCGATGCCGCCGACGATGTTGATGATGATGATGACGAGCCCGGCGATCGCGTCGCCCTTCACGAACTTCGAGGCACCGTCCATGGCGCCGTAGAAGTCGGCCTCCGCGGCCACCTCGGCGCGGCGCTGCCTGGCCTCCGTGTCGGTGATGAGTCCCGCGTTGAGATCGGCGTCGATGGCCATCTGCTTGCCGGGCATCGCGTCGAGCGTGAACCGGGCGCCGACCTCGGCCACGCGCTCGGCACCCTTCGTGACGACGACGAACTGGATGACCACGAGGATGAGGAACACGACCGCGCCGATGATGAGCGAGCCGCCGACCGCGATGGCCCCGAACGCCTCGATGACCTGCCCCGCGTACGCCTCGCCCAGCACGAGCCGGGTGGACGCGACGTTCAGGCCGAGACGGAACAGCGTCGCCACCAGCAGCAGCGAGGGGAACACCGAGAAGTCGAGCGGCTTCTTCACGAACATCGACGTCAGCAGGATCACCAGCGCGAACATGATGTTGAGGATGATGAGCACGTCGAGCAGGAACGGCGGCACCGGGACGACGAGCAGCATGATGATGCCGACCACCCCGATCGGCACCATCAGCGTGGTGAGCATCTTCTTCATGCGGTCCTCCGGTAGGGGAGCGAGTGGATGCCGCGGGCGGCGCCGCGACGCCGCAGGGCGTCGACGAACACGAGCACGCGCGCCACGGCGTTGTACAGGTCTTCGGGGATCTCGTGTCCCAGCTCGCACGCGGCGTGCAGGGATCGGGCGAGGGTGATGTCGCGCACGAGGGGCACCCCGGCCTCGAGCGCCTTCTCGCGGATGCGCTCGGCGATCACCCCGCTGCCCTTCGCGACCACGCGGGGCGCGGAGGTGCCGGCCTCGTAGCTCAGCGCGATCGCGATGTGGGTGGGGTTGACCACCACGACGTCGGAGTTCGCGACCGCCGCGATCATCCGGTTGCGGCTCACGGCGAGCTGGCGAGACCGGCGCTGCTGGCGGATCAGCGGGTCGCCCTCGGAGTTCTTGTTCTCGTCGCGCACTTCCTTCTTGGTCATGCGCGTGTGCTTGCGGTTGCGGCGCATCACCACGAACAGGTCGATCGCGGCGAGGACCAGGCCCACGCCGATCGCGGTCTGCAGGAGGGCGGCGGTGCCCTCGGCCGCGGTGCCCAGCAGACGGGAGATCGAGTGCGCGCCGCTCGCGGTCAGCACCGGCATGAGCCCGGCGATCACGAACCACAGCGCGAGCGCGATCGCTGCCGTCTTGAGCAGCGCCTTCGCGCCCTCCCAGAGCGCCTGCAGGCCGAACACGCGCCGCATGCCCGAGACGAGGTTGAACTGCTCGTAGCGTCCGGTGAGCGTGCGCAGGTGCACGCCGCCCTGCACCACCGCGCCGAGCAGGGTGACGACCGCGACGGCGGCCAGCAGCGCGCCGAGCGTGGGCAGGACCGACGCGAGCCCGCGGCCCA
>NZ_SSDO01000520.1:0-34711 GCF_004794395.1 Microbacterium sp. K41
CGCGGAGAGCGCGGCCGACCTGGCCGCACGGTCTCCGGCCGCGCGGGACGGGGTCGCCGCCGGGGACTGGGTGCTGTGGCGCCTGCAGCCCTCGCGGGTGGAGTTCTGGCAGGGGGCGACCGATCGACGGCACACTCGGATCGTGTACGAGGTGGCACGCGGCGGCTGGGGACGGCACGTGAGCGGTACGACCGACACCTGAGCGGCGCGGCACTCGGGCTCAGCGGGCGTCGAGCAGCTCGTCCTCGACGTCGGCGTCGCGGTCGCGCCGGCGCGGCGCCTTCACGGGTGCCGGCTTCCCCTCGAGCTCCTCGCGGTGCTTCACGATCTCGGTGCGGATGATGTAGCCGATGAAGATGAACCCCATGATCGCGAACAGGATCCACTGGATCGCGTACGACAGGTGCGGACCGGGATCGTCGGTGGGCGAGTCGAAGCCGCCGAGGGTTCCCGAGCCCGCCGGGTCCTCCGACACCAGTCGCCCGTAAGCGCCGGTGAGGGCGCCACCGTCGATGGTCTCGGAGATCGACGGCAGATGGATCGTGGGCACCTGGCCTTCCGGCGCGCCGCGACCGGAGGCGGGAAGCGGCTCGCCGGGTCGAAGGCGCACCGTGACCGTGACCTCGCCGGACGGTGGGGCGGGGATGGCGTCCGGCACGTCACCCTCGCCCGGCGGAACCCACCCCCGGTCGACGATCAGCACGCGACCGTCGACATCGCGGAACGGCACCAGCACCTCGAAGGCGCTCGTGCCCCCGTGCGGGCGGTTGCGCACGAGCAGCTGTTCGTCGGCGAGGTACTCGCCCTGCAGGGTGACCGGCCGCCACTCGTCGTCGGGATCGAGCACGTCGTCGTCGCCCAGCACCTCGGTGAGGGGCACCGCGGGGGCGTCGTAGTTCTGCTCGACCAGCGCGATCTGCTCGGCCCGCGATTCGTTGCGCTCGAACTGCCAGTGCGACAGGAAGGCGCAGGCGATCGCGAACCCGATCGCGATCAGGGTGTAGACGCCCCAGCGGGTCAGGCGGTTGTTCACGAGGGCACACCGTCTCTCACGGTCACGGGGAAGTCACGGGCGGCCAGATAGTCGCGGAGGAAGTCCACGTGCTCGGGGCACGCCAGCCAGATCTTCTCGCGGTCGGGGGCGTGGATGCGGGGATTGCGCCACACGACCTGGCTGGTCGCCGCGCTCCGGCATCCGGCGCGCGAGCAGATCAGATCGGTCATTGCTCCGCGCGGCCTTCGCGGATCGTGAAGACGCCGGGGTTCGCCTCCTGCACAGGCGGAGGACCGGGAGCCGCATCGAGCTCCTGCAACGGCGACTCGGCGGAGGTCTCCGTGCTGTCGCTTCCCGCATTGGCGAACACCACGGCGATGTAGGGCAGCACAGCGGCGGCCAGGGCGAACACCCACGTGTACCACCCGAACGGCTGCACGAAGAACATCAGGCCGAAGCACACGATGCGGATCGTCATCGTGAGCGCGTAGCGGCGCACGCGGTGGTCGCTCTCGTCCCCGGGAGACTGGGGGAGAGAGGTGACGGCCGGGACTCGACGTGCGTTCTTCACGATGCTTCCAGCCTACGCCGGTGCGGGCTCGGCGGCGCCCCGATTCCGCCCGGGGCACGCTCGCTGCAGTCGCTAGGATCGTTCACGGCTCGGAAACCCGACCCCCGACCAGAGCAGGAGTGCCCCCATGAGTGCTGACCGCGTCGTCCTCGTCACCGGAGGCAACCGCGGCATCGGCCGCGCCATCGCCGAGCGCTTTGTGCGAGAGGGGTACCGCGTGGCCGTCACCGCCCGCAGCGGCGAGGGTCCGGAGGGCACGCTCACGGTGCGCGCCGATGTCACCGATGCCGCGTCCCTCGATGCCGCGTTCACCGAGGTCGAGCAGCAGCTCGGCCCGGTCGAGATCGTGGTGGCCAACGCCGGGATCACGAAGGACACCCTCCTGCTGCGCATGAGCGAGGACGACTTCGACAGCGTGGTCGCCACCAACCTCGGCGGCACCTTCCGCGTCGTCAAGCGTGCTTCGAAGGGCATGCTGCGCGCCCGGTTCGGACGCATCATCCTCATCTCCAGCGTCGTCGGGCTCTACGGCTCCGCCGGTCAGGTCAACTACGCGGCGTCGAAGAGCGCCCTGGTCGGCTTCGCCCGGTCGATCACGCGTGAGCTCGGGGCCCGCGGCATCACCGCCAACGTCGTCGCGCCCGGGTTCATCGAGACCGACATGACCGCGGAGCTCCCGGAGGAGACGCAGAAGCAGTACCAGGCCAGCATTCCCGCCGGAAGGTTCGCGACGGCGGATGAGGTCGCGGGTGTGGTCACCTGGCTCGCGAGCGATGATGCCGCCTACATCTCGGGTGCCGTCATTCCCGTCGACGGCGGCCTCGGGATGGGCCACTGACGCGCTGAGAGGCCCGGGCTCCGACCCGTCCGCACGTCCGACTCACCGGGCGACGGCGGCGACCAGCAGCTCACCCAGGCGCTGCGGAACCGAGAACTGCGGCCAGTGGCCGGACCCGATGCGCACGACCTCGGCGTCGGCGATGGCGTGGAACTCCTCCGCGTATGCACCCCACTGTGCGATCGTCGCCTCGAACGCCTCCTCGTCGAGCCCGCCCATGAGCAGCGTCACCGGCACGGAGTGGCGCGCGGGGTTCTCGAGCTGGATCTCGTCCGCGGGCACGCGTCCCGGCACGCTCTGCGTCAGCCCGACCGTGCGGGCCCGTGTCGCGTCGTCGAGGTCGTGCACATCCTCGTCGGGGAAGAAGTCCCACCCGGGGAACGGGACGGCACCGTCGACGACCTCGAACTCATTGATGCCCGAACCGGGCGGCGGCGGCACCGTGTCGACGAAGATCACGCGCCGCACGCGCTCGGGCCTCGCGTCGGCGACTCCCCAGGCCACATTGCCGCCTCCGCTGTGACCGACGACGACCACCTCGCCCTCGACCTCATCGACGGCGGCGACGCCC
This sequence comes from Microbacterium sp. K41, assembly GCF_004794395.1. NCBI lineage: Bacteria > Bacillati > Actinomycetota > Actinomycetes > Micrococcales > Microbacteriaceae > Microbacterium > Microbacterium sp. K41. Next base: position 2,975 of record NZ_SSDO01000520.1, read on the forward strand.
GCGGCCACCCACTCCGCCATGCCGATGTCGGAGGCGGCCGGACCGGAAGCCCCGAGACCGGGAAGGGTGAGCGGATGGGTGCGGTGTCCTGCCTGCTCCAGCGCCGGTATCACGTCGTCCCAGCTGCGCGCGTCGAGCCAGAGTCCGGGGATGAGGATGATGTCCATGCGGCGACGCTAGCGCTGGCCGCCGACATCCACCACCGCCCTCACGGCAGGAGAGGGATGACCTCGGCGAGATCCTGCGTGGCGACGACGAGGCTCGCGGCCTCCCGGACGGCCGGCTTCGCGTTGAACGCGAGTCCGAGTCCGGCGACGGCCATCATGGGCAGATCGTTCGCCCCGTCACCGATGGCGATGGTGGCTCGCCGCGGGACCCTGAGCACATCCGCCCAGGTCTGCAGCCAGGACGCCTTGGCCTTGCCGTCGACGATGTCGCCGTCGACGCGACCCGCCAGCGCGCCGTCCGCGACCTCGAGGCGGTTGGCACGCCACCGGTCGACGCCGAGCTCGGGAGCGATGTGGTCGAGGATCTCGTGGAACCCGCCGGACACGACGCCCACCACGCCACCGCGCGCGTGCACGGCGGCGGTGAGCTCGCGGACGCCCGGGGTCGGCTCGATGCGGGCGCGGACGCGCTCGAACGCCGACACCGGCACCCCCTCCAGTGCGGCGACGCGGGAGCGGAGGCTGGATGCGAAGTCGATCTCGCCCCGCATCGCGGCCTCGGTGGCGGCCTGCACCTCCGCGCGGCGGCCGGCCTCGTCGGCGAGGAGTTCGATCACCTCGTTGCGGATGAGCGTGGAATCGGCATCGAGGACGACGAGGAAGCGCGCGGAGGTCACCCTCCGAGCCTAGCGATGCGGGCGCACGGGCCCGGACGGCGTGACGGCTCAGCGCTCGATGAAGACGCCCTTGCCGACCACGGTGATGCCCGACTCCGTCACGGTGAAGCCGCGCGCGAGGTCTCGCTCACGGTCCACACCGACCGTCGCGCCGTCCGCGAGGACGACGTTCTTGTCGAGGATCGCCCGGTGCACGCGAGCGCCCTGCCCGACGTGCACATGATCGAACACGACGGAGTCGGTGATGGTCGAACCGCCACCGGCCAGGGTCCACGGTCCCACCACGCTCCGCTCGAGGTGCGTGCCGGACAGGACGGAGCCGAGGGACACGATCGAGTCGATCGCGTTGCCGATGCGGCCGACGGAATCGCGCACGAACTTCGCAGGCGGCGAGTTCACCGCCTGCGAGTGGATCGGCCACTCCATGTTGTAGAGGTTAAACACGGGCAGTGTCGAGATCAGATCACGGTGCGCGTCGAAGAACGAGTCGATCGTCCCCACATCCCGCCAGTAGGAGCGGTCGCGCGGCGACGAGCCGGGGACGTCGTTCTGCTTCATGTCGTAGTAGCCGGCCTCGCCGCGGTCGACGAAGTACGGCACGATGTCGCCACCCATGTCGTGGCTCGACGTCGGGGACTCGCCGTCCGCCTCGACGGCGGCGATCAGGGCGTCCGCGTCGAAGATGTAGTTGCCCATCGAGGCCAGGACCTCGTGGGGGGAGTCCGCGAGACCGGTGGCGTCGGTCGGCTTCTCGAGGAACTGCCGGATGCGTCCGGACTCCGGGTCCGCGTCGATCACGCCGAACTGCGAGGCGAGGGCGAGCGGCTGCCGGATGCCGGCCACGGTGGCCTTGGCGCCCGACTCGATGTGCGCCTCGAGCATCTGGCGGAAGTCCATGCGGTAGACGTGGTCGGCGCCGATCACCACGACGATGTCCGGCTTCTCGTCGTTGATCAGGTTCATGCTCTGCAGGATCGCGTCGGCCGAGCCGGAGAACCATCGCTTGCCCAGTCGCTGCTGCGCGGGGACGGAGGCGACGTACGAGTCGAGCAGTGCCGACATCCGCCAGGTCTGCGAGATGTGCCGGTCCAGGCTATGGGACTTGTACTGGGTGAGCACCACGATCTGACGCAGGCCCGAGTTGATCAGGTTGGAGATGGCGAAATCGATCAGGCGGTACTGGCCGCCGAACGGCACGGCAGGCTTCGCACGATCCCCTGTCAGCGGCATGAGTCGTTTGCCCTCGCCGCCGGCGAGGATGATCCCGAAGACCTTCTTTGGAGCGGACATGGCTCCACCATAGATGCCGCCGCGCCGGGGAAACTAGCGTCTGGACAAGCCGGTCGCTAGCGTCTAGGCATGCGAGTCGAGATGATCAGCAAGGAGTACCCGCCGGAGATCTACGGCGGCGCCGGAGTGCACGTGGCTGAGCTGGTCGCCGCCCTGCGGGAGAGCATCGATGTGACGGTCCGCGCCTTCGGTGCGCCGCGCGAGGAGGAGGGCACGTTCGCGTACCGCACGCCGACCGGACTGGCCGGCGCGAACCCGGCGCTGCAGACGCTGGGCACCGACCTCGAGATCGTCGCCGCGATCGGCGGGGCCGACCTCGTGCACAGCCACACCTGGTACGCGAACTTCGCCGGTCATCTCGCGTCGCAGCTGCACGGCATCCCGCACGTGCTGACCGCGCACAGCCTGGAGCCGCTGCGACCGTGGAAGGCGGAGCAGCTCGGCGGCGGCTACGCGGTGTCGAGCGGGATCGAGAAGCTGGCGTACGAGAACGCGGCCGCCGTCGTCGCGGTGAGCGCGGGGATGCGCGCCGACATCCTGCGCAGCTATCCCGGGGTGGACCCCGCGCGTGTCCGGGTGATCCACAACGGCATCGATGTGGAGCGCTGGCGGCCGGTCGAGGACGCCGCGTTCCTGGAGTCGATCGGCATGGACCCCGCTCGCCCGTCCGTGGTGTTCGTCGGGCGGATCACCCGGCAGAAGGGACTGCCGTACCTGCTCCAGGCGGCCCGGCTCCTGCCGCCGGAGGTGCAGCTGGTGCTGTGCGCCGGCGCCCCGGACACCCCGGAGATCATGGCCGAGGTGCAGGAGGGGGTGCGGCTTTTGCAGCAGACTCGCGAGGGCGTCATCTGGATCGAGCGCATGCTCCCCCGCGACGAGCTGTCGGCCATCCTCGCCGCAGCGACCACGTTCGTGTGCCCCTCGGTGTACGAGCCGCTGGGCATCGTGAACCTGGAGGCGATGGCGTGCGGCGCCGCGGTCGTCGGCACGGCCACGGGTGGGATCCCGGAGGTGGTCGACGACGGCGTGACCGGCCGCCTGGTGCCGATCGAGCAGGTGCAGGACGGCACGGGCACCCCGATCGACCCGGAGCGCTTCGTCGCCGACCTGGCCGCCGTGCTGACCGAGGTCGCGACGGATCCGGAGCGCGCCCGCGCATACGGTGAAGCCGGACGGGAGCGGGCGCGGACCCAGTTCAGCTGGACCGCGATCGCGGAAGCGACCCGCGCGCTCTACGCGGAGCTGATCCGTTGAGCCGATAGGCTGGCCGCATGCCGATCGCTCTGGATTTCGCTGACGTCGTCGTGCGCCGAGAGGGGCGCAACATCATCGATCACGTGACCTGGCAGGTCGCCGACGATCAGCGATGGGTGATCCTCGGGCCGAACGGCGCGGGCAAGACCACGCTGCTGCAGCTGGCCGACACGCTCATGCACCCGACGGCCGGCACGGTCACCGTGCTGGGCGAGACGCTCGGTCGCACCGACGTGTTCGAGATCCGCCCCCGGATCGGGTTCGCCTCCTCCGCGATGGCCAAGCGGGTTCCGCGTGACGAGACCGTGCTCAACACGGTGCTCACGGCCGCGTACTCGGTGCTCGGCCGGTGGAACGAGAGCTATGAGGACATCGATGAGCGCCGCGCCCTCCGCGTGTTGCGCGACTGGCGTCTGGACCACCTCGCCGACCGCACGTTCGGCACGCTCAGCGACGGCGAGCAGAAGCGTGTCCAGATCGCGCGCGCCGTCATGACCGACCCGGAGCTGCTGCTGCTCGACGAGCCGACGGCCTCGCTCGACCTCGGCTCGCGCGAGGAACTGCTCGCCCTGCTCGGCGGGTACGCCTCGGCGCCGTCGACGCCCGCGATGCTGATGGTGACGCACCACGTGGAGGAGATCCCGGTCGGTTTCACGCACGTGCTGCTGCTGCGTGACGGCGTCGTCGTCGCGGCGGGGCCGATCGAGGAGTCGCTCACGAGCGAGTCGCTGACGGCCGCGTTCGGGATGCCGATCACGCTGTCTCAGGAGGGTGGCCGCTACGCCGCCCGCGCCGCGTCCTGACGCGGCATCTGATAGAATCGACCCTTGGTGCTCTCTGCACCGCAGACTTCCCTCGTCCCTGGCACAATCCAGGGCAGCAACTAAGGAATCCCATGAAGACTGACATTCACCCCGACTACCAGGCCGTCGTGTTCCGCGACCTCGGCTCGGGCGAGACCTTCCTCACCCGTTCCACCGTCACCAGCGACAAGACCATCGAGCTGGACGGCGTGGAGTACCCGGTGATCGACGTCGAGATCTCCTCGGCTTCGCACCCCTTCTACACGGGCAAGCAGCGCATCATGGACTCGGCCGGTCGCGTCGAGAAGTTCAACCAGCGCTTCAAGGGCTTCGGCGGCTCCTCCAAGTAAGGGCCCCCGACGAAGGCCCCGCGTTCCTCGGAACGCGGGGCCTTCGTCATGCCCGGCGCCCGTCACAGGTCGATGATGATCCTGGTGCCGCAGATGCGGTCGGGCGGGTCGCCCGGGGAGGGGGCGGGGGCGGTGCGCCGTGTCTGCCGATCGCGCTCCTGGCCGGCTTCGTGAGCAGAGGGGGACCACACGCTGTCGAATGCGCCGACGAGCCCGCCGCCGGTCGCGTGCTCGTACTTCTCCTCGACAGGCTTGCGCGAGAACGTGTGCCGCATCCCGGCGATCAGCAGCGCGGGACCCGTGACCAGGACCAGCGCGACCGTCGCCCACGCCATGACGTCTCGCATGCCCTCAGGATAGGCGGCTGCGGTGTCGCCGTGGGGCGTCAGCGCAGGCGTCGGCCCGCGGCGAGGTCGATCAGGCGGGAGAGCACCTGGCCCGTCCGCAAGCCGTTGTGCTCGTGTTCGCTGGTCACCCACAGGGATACCCCGGGGAGCAGTCGCGCGGTCTCGAGCGAGAACTCGAGCGGCACGTACACGTCATCCACGTACACGGCGGCGGCTCCCGTCGCACCCGAGGCGGTGATCGCCGCGGGATCGTAGATCTGCGGCCAGGCGTGCTCGGCCAGGGCCAGAGTGACCTCTCGCCACGGCCGCAGCGCCGGAACCGTGTCGGTCCACTCGCGGCGGATGTGCTCGCCCGTGAACAGCGTGGGGTCGTCCTGGAAGTCGGCGGGTTCGACGCGCTCGGCCGACCACCGGGTCGCATGGCCGCTCGCGTAGCTCGACTCATGGAACACGTAGTACAGCGGATTGCGGCCGCCGAAGGGCATGGCGTGCATCAGGTCGTACCGGAAGGCGTTCGACGAGGGGTCGCGCTCCAGGAGCGACCACACCGTCTGCCATCCGTCGTCGGTGCCGAGCGCGGAGCCGACCGAGCGCAGGCGCGAGCGCGAGACGACCTCGCCGTCCGGCAGGACGATGCGGCCCTCGTCGGCGAGGTCGATCAGTCGGCGCATGGTGTCGCGGTGCTCGGGGAACCGGCGGTAGTAGCGCTCGGAGGCCATGCGCATCTTGTCGTAGCACAGCGCGTAGACCTCGTCGGGGTGCCGCTCGACGGTGCTGAGGCCGCCGGTGATGAACACGTCGCGCAGCGACCCGGCATCGGTCGACAGGTAGGCGAGCGTGGTGAACCCGCCGAACGACTGACCCAGCACGCTCCAGGTGGTGGCACCGAGGTGCTCGCGCATCGCCTCGGCGTCGCGCACGATCGCATCGGCGCGCAGGTGGGTCAGGTGCTCGGCCACCGCGTCGGCTCCCTGAGCGAGGTCGTCGTCGCCGACGGGGGTGGAACGACCGGTGCCCCGCTGGTCGAGCAGCACGACCCGGTAGTGCGCGAGCGCCTGGTCGAGCCACGCCGGGGCGGTGGAGGAGTGGAACGGCCGCGGCGCCTCGTGCCCCGGGCCGCCCTGCAGGAAGACCAGGTACGGCAGCTGCTCTCCGCCCTCGCGCGCGACCACCGCGGCGAACACGTCGATGGTGCGCGGGTCGGCGGGGTCGTCCCACACGAGCGGAACGGTCAGGGTGTGCTCGTCGATCGTCAGGTCGAGCAGGCGGCGGCGGACGGTGGTGGTCATGTCACATCACGTTCCCGATGTAGGAGTACTTGACGAAGACCTCGGAGGCGAGCCCGGACTCCTCCAGCACGCCCTGCACCGCGGTCATCATGTAGTTCGAGTCCCACCCCATGTACAGCGAGTGCTCGTCGTCGAGCCGGTCCCACTGGCCCTTCCACGCCTGGGCGTCGTAGATGGGGCCGCCGTGCGCGGCGCAGTACGCGACGGCCGCCTCACGGGTGTCGGTCCACGCACGCCGGAACACGCGGTTGAAGAGGTGCTTGACGTCGTAGACCTCCCAGCGCTCTCCGCGGTACTCGACGTAGTCGAACTCGCGCTCCCAGCCGGCCGGCCAGCCGCGCCGGCGGACGGCGTCGAGGATCGGCGTGAGGCCGTCGTCGTCGATCTCCGGCAGGGCAGGGCGGGCCCAGATCCGCAGCAGCTCGGCCGTCAGCGCGACCGTGCGGGCCGTGATGGCGGCGGTGCCCCATGCCGCAGCGGCGGTCAGCTCTTGCGTGGCCGGCACGGTGCTGCGCGCGTAGGCCTCGTCGCGCTTGACCGGGAACGATGCCCCGAACACGCGCTCGGTCAGCCCCTGCTCGAGCAGCGTGAGGTTGCCCAGCGTGGGAGCGAGCGCGCGGTGGCTGTTCTGCTCGTCCTCGCTGTACTCGCTCCACGGACGCACGCCGTCGCCCGACCACGCGTCACCGGGGACGGCCGGGACGATGTGCTCGACATCGAAGCCCTCGACCTCGTCGACGCCTTCGAGTCGCCCGAGCACATAGGCGGGGTAGGGCAGCTCGCTGTACTTCAGGACGGCGCTCACACGCTCGTCCGACGGCGTGATGCGGGCGATCGCACGGGCAAGCGCTTCCTGACCGTTCGCGCGCGCCCGGCAGAGCCGCGCGATCAGGCGCTCGGTCGGCAGATTCACCAGCACGCGGCGGAGGTACATGGCCTGCAGCCACTCGAGCGTCTGCAGGAACTCGGCTCGGTCGATGCGTCCGCGGACGTGGTCGCTGTAGGCGTTGAGCACCAGCGGATACGACGAGCGTCCGAACGTGTTGACGGCCCGCAGCTGCCGCGCGATCTCGAGGTCGGGCTCCCGCGACGGGTCGAGCAGGATGCCGTAGAGCTCGGCGAAGTGCCGCCAGTTCGCGGCATCGGCCTGGAGGTGCGCGACGTCGACGCGCGGGAACGACTGGCGGAACGCGCTGTACACGCCGTGCTCGCCGTTCGCCGCGACCTCTCGGCCGGTGACCATGACGAGGTAGTGGCGCCAGAACGCGCCGATCGCCTCGCCGGTGTGCTGTTCGATGGGCAGCCAGAAGCGCGACTCGACGTCGAGCTGTTCGGCGTGGCTCAGGCCCATCAGGATGTAGTTGTGGATGAGCTCGTGGTCGCGCAGCGGCTCGCCGGTGGAGTTGAGGCTCTCGAAGATCTGCTGCGCGTTGGCACGGGGACCCAGCGTGATCGACACGTGCTCCAGGCGCTGCAGCCCCCGCCAGATCAGCGGCACTTCGTCGACGTGGATCTGGCTGCGGAAGAACGCGTAGTTGTCGTCGAACCGCGACTCGCGGTCGAGGTCGTCGCGGCGGTCGAGGACGACGGACTCGTACAGCTCGGCCCACGCGTCGTGGGGTCGGAGCTTGGTGCGTCCGGGAGCGTCCGCCAGGACGAGCACGCGGGAGAGCTCGGCGGCGAGGGCCGGATCGGTGTCGCGGACCGCGTGATGCAGGGCGGCGACGAGGAGCATGAGCGTGGTGATCCGCTGCTGTCCGTCGATCAGGATGAGGTCGGCGTCCTCGCCGCTGCCGTCCTGCGCGGAGAGGATGGAGCCGAGGAAGTGACGGTGGGCGTCGTCTTCCGCCGCGACCGCGCGGACGTCGGACAGGAGCCGTTCGCAGCCGCCGATGTCCCACCGGTACTGCCGCTGATACACGGGGACGACGATGGTCGTGCGTCCCGCCGCGAGCCATTCGATCGTGTTGACTGCTGTCGCCTCGACGTTGGTCGCGGTGCTCATGCTGGTGTCTGATCCTCCCGTTGCGACGGGCGCCGAGAACGCGCTCGACGCCCCGCCCAGTCTATTCGGGTTATGCACGGCCGCCCTCCGGGGAGGCGGCGAGCCCCGCTGTTAGGCTTGCCTTATCAGGGCCTGTTAAAACGTGCTGGCCCCCGATGAAAGGAACATGACTCGATCATGGGATACATCAAGTCCGCAGCGCTGGAGGAGAAGGGCTTCGTCGTCCTCGACAGCTACGACCAGGAGGCCGATCCCAAGGAGTGGCTGGACGTCGAGTACAACGACTGGAAGTCCTCGGGCGACACCCGGTTCGCGCCCCTCGCCAGCGCCTTCGGCGACATCGAGTGCAACGGCTTCTGGAACCACAAGCCGCCGCGCACCGACAAGGACGGCGTCTGGATCGACTCCCAGGTCGCGAAGGCACCGAACCTGACGCGCCGCGCGCAGGAGCCGGGTGCCAACGTCGGTCGGTGCCGCATCATCGAGCTGCAGCCCACCCCGTACGGCGACTGCCTGTACAACCTGCACCAGGACGACAACAACCGCCTGAACCCGGACGGGACCGGCTGGGTCGTCCGCGGCTTCTTCAACCTCACCGACGACAAGGACAGCTACTTCGTCCTGCGCGAGAACCGCACCGACCCGAGCATCGAGTACCGCATCGCACTGCCGGCCGGCGCGCAGCTGATCGTGGACACACAGCGCCTGTGGCATGCCGCCACCCACAACGGCACCGACCCGCGCTACTGCCTGATCACGTCGTGGACCTCGGGCCCCGAGCTCGACGCCTACATCGAGAAGTACCACGGCACCGACGACGTCCCGAACGTCGAGGTCCCGCAGGACGTGCTGGAGTTCGGCTACGCCGAGCAGGCGCGCAAGGACGCGGCGCGCGCCGCGTACTACGCCGCCAAGGGCCAGCAGGTCAAGCAGGCCATGAGCGAGGCGTGATCCTCCACTGATATGACGAAGGCCCCGGTCGCTCGACCGGGGCCTTCGTCATGGAATCACACGCTTGTGATTTATGCGGAACTCCGCGAGAATGGGCGCACAACCGCATACTCTCGCCACTTCGTGGGTCAGGTCGTAGGGGAAGACGCACCTGATGAAACGGAGAGATCATGGCGACGGCTTACGCACGCGGAGTGGTGTTCATCCACTCGGCGCCTCGCGCGCTCTGCCCGCACCTGGAATGGGCGGTCGGTCGCGCTATCGGGCGTGCGGTGAACTTCGACTGGACGGAGCAGCCGGTCCTCGACGGCGCCCGGCGCGCCGAGTTCTACTGGGACGGCCCCGTCGGCACGGGTGCTGCGCTCGCGACCGCGATCCGCGGCTGGGAGCACCTGCGCTTCGAGGTCACGGAAGACCCGACGCCCCGCAGTGACGGCGGACGCTGGCTGCACACTCCGGATCTCGGCATCCACTACGCGCAGACCGACGCCGCCGGCAACATCGTGATCGGCGAGGACCGCATCCGCTACGCGATGGAGATCGCCGCAGGAAACGCCGTCGAGCTGCAGCGCGAGCTGGACATCGCGCTCGGCTCCGCCTGGGACGAGGAGCTCGAACCGTTCCGCCACGCCAGTGACGATGCGCGCGTCGTCTGGCTCCACAAGGTCGGTTGACCGGCCCGCAGACCGGGGGCGCGGGAGGCGTGAGTATCGGATTCCGGTGAGTGATCCCGGACGCTGAGAAGACGTATCCTCGCCCCGCTCGACGAAGACCCCGCCACGGATGCCGCGGCGGGGTCTTCGTCGTCAGATGACAGCCGCGTGGCGCATCTCCGCCGCGGGCTGACGGCCGCCTCCCACGAGGTCGCCCCACGCCAGGGCGAGACGGGCCATCGCCTCCGCCGTGCGCTCCGGCGGAAGGGTGATCGGGATGCGGAGCCGGCGCTCCAGCACCCCGCCCGTCGTGAAGCGCGGCCCTGGGGGCAGGATCAGGCCCTGCTCGCGGGCGGCGAGCGACAACGCCGTCGAGACCGGCGCGCCCAGATCGATCCAGGCCGACAGGCCCCCCGGGGTGCGCGGCATCCGCACGCCGGGCAGGTGCGTGAGGCCCTCGGCGACGGCAGCGCGTCCCGCCGTGAGCCGGCTGCGCACGTGCGCGCCGAGTGCAGGCATGTCGCGCAGCAGCTCGACCGCGATGCATTGCTCGAGCAGCGCGGTGCCCAGCTCGAACGAGGGTCGGACGGCGAGCAGGCGCGCGATCACGGAACGCTCGGCCCGGATCCACCCGATGCGCATCCCGCCCCACGCGATCTTCGACATCGAGCCGACGGTGATGACGTGCGGCCCCTCCGCGGCGAGGGGGACAGGAGCCCAGCCGCGGTCGATGTCGAGCTCGGCTGTGGTCTCGTCGACGATCAGATGGGTTCCCGCGTGGCGCGCGGTGGCGGCGATGCGGGAGCGCTCCTCCTGCGGAAGGGTGGCACCGGTCGGGTTGTGGAAGTCGGGGATGAGGTAGGCGACGTGGGGCCGCGCGCTGAGCAGCGTGTCCGTGACGTGGCGGGTGTCCCAGCCGTCCGTGTCGACCGGCGTGGGCACCAGGCGGTAGCCGTGCCGATGGAGGGCTTCGAGCGCGTGGGGGAAGGTCGGCTGTTCCACGAGTGCGCGTTCGCCCCGACGCCCGATCGCGGTGAGGATCAGGTTCACGGCGTTGAGCGCTCCGGACGTCACGATGATCTCGTCCGCGGTGGTGTCGGCCCCGCGTTCCGTGAAGCGCTGCGCGAGCGCCTCGCGCAGCTCCGGAAGCCCCTGCAGCGAGTAGCCGCTCGTGCCGCGCAGCGCCGCGAGTCGCGGGAGCGAGCGCACGGTCGCGTCGTACAGCCCGGGGGTGGAGTCCATCGAGGCGATGGAGAGGTCGATCGCGTCGCCGTCGCCGTCCTGTCCCGGCAGCGCGGGGCCGTGGGGGAGTGCGACCCGGGTGCTGCCGCCGTGGTGGCGCGTGACGTAGCCGTCCGCCTCCAGCAGGCCGTACACGCGCGTGATGGTCGAGCGGGAGCGGCGCAGCTCGACCGCGAGAGCACGCTCGCTGGGCAGTCGTTCACCCACCGTGAGCCGGCCGTCGAGGATGAGCGCGGTGATCTGGCGAGCCAGGGCGGTGGCCGAGGCACCGGCGACGCTGCGCGCTCCGAGCTGTTCCACGAGTCGTGAGGACATGACTCCAGCTTGCCGCAAAGTGGACTGCTATACGCAGGCCACTTTTGTCGCAGTGGTCTCGGCGACCGCGGCTCCCGTCGTTCCACGATGGAGAGATGCTCCTGCGCTCCATCCTCCTGCCCGTCCGCGCCACGAGCCCTCGCGACCTCGCGGAGCGCCTGCTCCAGCTCGTCATCGGACTGATGCTCTACGGCATCGCGCTGGCGTTCATGGTCCGCGGGGGCATCGGTGTGGCGCCGTGGGACGTGCTCGCGCTCGGTGTCGCGGGACGGAGCGGCCTCGGCTACGGCGCCGTCACCGTGCTGGTGTCGATCGTGGTCTTGCTGCTGTGGATCCCCCTGCGCCAGCGCGTCGGTCTCGGCACCCTGCTCAACGCCCTCCTGATCGGCCCCAGCGCCGATCTCGCACTGCTGGCACTGCCCTCCCCGCCGAACGTGTGGATCGGCGCGCCCATGTTCGTGTTCGGACTCGTGCTGCTGGCGTTCGCCACCGGGCTCTACATCGCCGCTGACTTCGGTCCCGGCCCGCGGGACGGACTGATGACGGGTCTCGTCCGGACCACCGGATGGCCGGTCTGGCTCGCCAGGACCGTGATCGAGGGTTCGGTGCTCCTCATCGGATTCCTGCTGGGCGGCCCGGTGGGTGTGGGGACCGTGCTCTTCGCGTTCGGCGTCGGTCCGCTCATCGGCTGGTTCCTTCCCCGCATCGAGCGGCGCCGCAGGGCCCGGTCGCAGCGGCTCGCCGTCTCGAACGGCTGAGCCGGGTCCGTCGAGACAGGACGAGGCCCCCGGGACGTCCCGGGGGCCTCGTCGTGTCGTACGGGGTCGTCAGTCGGCGCTGCCCACCACGAGCACCGCGTTGTGTCCGCCGAAGCCGAAGGAGTTGCTGATCGCGATCTGCGGTCCGTCGCCCAAGGGCATCGGCTCTCCGGACAGGCGGAACGGGACCTCGGGGTCGGGCTCCGTCATGTTGATCGTCGGAGGGGCGACCCGGTCGCGCAGCGCGAGGATCGAGAAGATCGCCTCCAGCGCGCCGGTGCCGCCGAGCAGGTGCCCGGTCGACGCCTTGGTGGCCGACACCGGGATCTCATCGATCCGGTCGCCGAAGACCTTCTTGAGAGCTGTGTACTCGTTCGGGTCGCCCACCGGCGTCGAGGTGGCGTGGGCATTGATGTGCGTGACCTGGTCGGCCGTGATGCCGGCCTCCTCGAGAGCCTGCGTGACCGCACGGGCCGCGCCGTTGCCCTCCGGGTCGTTGCCCGTGATGTGGTAGGCGTCGGCCGTGACGCCGCCGCCCAGGATGTAGCCGTAGATCTTGGCGCCGCGAGCCTTGGCGTGCTCTTCGGTCTCGAGGATCAGCGCGGCCGCTCCCTCGCCCATCACGAAGCCGTCGCGGTCGATCGCGCCCGGACGCGATGCGTGGGCCGGGTCGTCGTTGCGGCGGGAGAGGGCCTGCGCGGAGGCGAACGCCGCCATCGTGATGGGGTGGATCGCGGACTCGGTGCCGCCGGCGATCACGACGTCGGCGAGACCCTCCTGCAGGTGGTGGAAGGCGTGGATGAGGGACTCGGTGCTCGAGGCACAGGCGCTCACCACGGTCTGCGCGTAGGCGCGGGCCTCGAACTGCAGCGAGAGGTTGCCCGCGGCAGCGTTGGGCATGAGCATCGGGACCGTCAGCGGCATGACGCGGCGCGGTCCCTTCTCGCGCAGCGTGTCCCACGCGTCCAGCAGGGTCCACAGGCCGCCGATGCCGGTCGCGAAGTCGACGCCGAGGCGCTCGGGGGCGACCTCGGGGGAACCGGCGTCGGCCCAGGCCTCGCGTGCCGCGATCAACGCGAACTGCGAAGACGGGTCCAGACGCTTGGCCTCGTGGCGCGGCAGCACCTCTTCGGGGCGGACGATCGCCGAGGCGGCGAACGTGACGGGCAGCTCGTACTGCTGCACCCAGTCGTGCTCGATCGTGCGGGTGCCGGACACCCCGGCGAGGAGGTTGGTCCAGTTCTCGGGAGCCGTCCCGCCGATGGCGGACGTGGCGCCGATGCCGGTGACGACGATGCGCTTGGTCATGAAGGTGGTTCCTTGTCGAACGGGAGTCGTGCGGGAGATGGGCAGAGCGGAGGATGCCACGCCCCGCCGCAGCGGGGGTGGCATCCTGCCGTGTTACTCCTGGCCCGCGACGATGAAGTTGACCGCGTCGCCGACGGTCTTGAGGTTCTTGACCTCGTCGTCGGGAATGGTCACGCCGAACTTCTCCTCGGCGTTGACGACGATCGTCATCATCGAGATCGAGTCGATGTCGAGGTCGTCGGTGAACGACTTCTCCAGGGCGACCTCGGAGGCGTTGATGCCGGTCTCGTCGGTGATGAGCTCTGCGAGGCCGGAGAGGACCTCATCGTTGGTGAAAGCCATGGTGGTCTTCCTCTTTCTTACGGGGTGTATTAGGAACCGTGGAACAGTCTAGGGAAGGTCGGCGCGGACTCAGGGGAGGACGACGACCTGTGCGGCGAACACGAGACCGGCGCCGAAGCCGATCTGCAGCGCCAGCCCACCCGAAAGCTCGGGGTGTTCAGCCAGGAGGCGGTGGCTCGCGAGCGGGATGGAGGCGGCCGAGGTGTTGCCCGTCGTCTCGATGTCGCGGGCGATCGCCGTGGTCTCCGGCAGACCGAGCTGCTTGGCGAACTCGTCGATGATGCGCATGTTCGCCTGGTGAGGGATGAACGCGGCGAGGTCCTCCGCGGTCACGCCCGCCTTGTCCAGTGCCTCACGGGCGACCTTCACCATCTCCCACACCGCCCAGCGGAAGACGGTCGGGCCCTCCTGGCGCAGCGTGGGCCACGGCACCTCGCCGTCGCGGAACTCGGTGAGGGTGGCGTTCATGCCCACGGCGTCGGCCTTGGAGCCGTCCGAACCCCACACGGCGGGGGAGATGCCCGGCGTCTCGCTGGGGCCGATCAGTGCAGCGCCGGCACCGTCGCCGAGCAGGAACGAGATGCTGCGGTCGGTGGGGTCGACCACGTCGGACAGCTTCTCGGTGCCGATCACGAGAGCGTGGCGTGCCGTACCGGCCTTGATGAGCGCGTCGGCCTGCGCGATCGCGTACGCATAACCCGCACAGGCGGCGTTGATGTCGTAGGCGGCCGCCGGGTTCGCACCGACGCGGTCGGCGACGATCGCCGAGACCGAGGGCGTCTGCTTCGGGTTGCTGATCGTCGCGACGATCACGAGGTCGACCTGGTCGGCGGGGACGCCCGACTTCTCGATGGCCTCCGCGGCCGCGGCCGTGGCCAGGTCGATCGCATCCGTTCCCTTGTCGGCGCGCACGCGAGTCACGATGCCGGTGCGCTGGCGGATCCACTCGTCGCTCGAGTCGATCGGACCGATCAGGTCGTCGTTCGGGACGGCGTTCTCGCCGCGCGCGGCACCGTACGAGTAGATGCGGGTGTACGCGGGGCCGGTGAGCTGGGCGAGCGTGGCGCTCATGCGGCGTCTCCGTTCAGCAGCGCGACGGCTGCGTCGAGGTCTTCGGGGGTCTTGACGGCCACGGTCGGCACACCACGGAGCCCGCGCTTGGCGAGGCCGACGAGGGCGCCGGCGGGGGCGAGCTCGATGACCCCGGTGACGCCCGCCTCGGCGAACGACGCCATGCAGAGGTCCCAGCGCACCGGCGACGACACCTGGTCGACGAGATACGAGAGCGCCTGCGCGCCGTCGGAGACCACGGAGCCGTCGCGGTTGGTCCAGAGCGTGATGTCGGGGTCGACGGGGGACACGTCGGCCACCGCGTCGCGGAGCGCGGCGACCGCCGAGCCCATGTACGAGGTGTGGAACGCGCCGGCGACCTGCAGCGGCACCACGCGCGTGCCCTTCACCGGCTCCTCGGCCAGAGCAGCCAGTGCCGGCAGCGGTCCGGCGACGACGATCTGGCCGCCGCCGTTGTAGTTGGCGGGGGACAGGCCGAGCTCGGCCAGGCGGGCGAGCAGCGCCTCTTCGTCGCCGCCCAGCACCGCGCTCATGCCCGTGGGGGTCTGCGCGGCGGCATCGGCCATCGCGCGGCCGCGGATCCCCACCAGACGCATGCCGGTCGTCTCGTCGATCACCCCGCTGCCCACGAGGGCGGCGACCTCGCCGACCGAGTGACCGGCGATGCCGTCCGCACGGCGGCCGGACCGCTGCACGAGGGCGTCTCCGGCGAGGAGCGACGCGGCGACGATCAGCGGCTGCGCGATGCGCGTGTCACGGATGGTGTCGGCGTCGGACTCGGTGCCGTGGGTGCGGAGGTCGACCTCGGCCGCCTCGGAGAAGGAGGCGAGACGCTCCTCGGCGCCGTCGAGGTCGAGCCAGGGGGCGAGGAAACCGGGGGTCTGCGAGCCCTGTCCAGGGCAGACGACGACAATCACCCACCCAGTCTGCCAACGATTGCCGACGAGCGGTGGATGATCCATCACAAGATTGCGAGGATCCCTTGTGTGTGGCGCACAGGGCCCGGCGGCGTCACCGCGGCGGGCGCCGTGCGGACGGGCGGCGACGCACCTGCTCCGCGGCACCGATGGACCCGAGGATGAGGGCCGTCTGCAGGATGAGGGCCTCGCGCGGGCCCGTGGCGTCCCACCCGATCACCTCGCTCACGCGCTTGAGGCGGTAGCGCACGGTGTTCGGATGCACGAACAGCTCGCGCGCGGTCGCCTCCAGCGAGCGGCCGTTGTCGAGGTAGCTCCACAGCGTCGTCACCAGATCGGTCGAATGGGCCTGCAGTGGGCGGAAGATGCGTTCGACCAGCGTCTGCTTCGCGAGGGGGTCGCCCGCCAGAGCGCGCTCGGGCAGCAGGTCGTCGGCTTCCACCGGTCGCGGTGCGCTCCGCCAGGCGCGAGCCACCGCGAAGCCGGCGAGGGCCGCCCTGGCGCTCTGGCTCGCATCGACGAGGGCGGCGACCGCGGGTCCGAGCACGACGAAGCCGGGCCCGAACGACGGCTCGAGCCGGGCGGCGATCTCCTGGAAGCCCAGCTCCTCGTCCTCGCCCTCCTGTCCGGCCACGCGGGCACGGCCGAGCACCAGGACGAGCCGTGAGCCCTGCACGCCGATCAGCACGTCGACCGCGAGCTTCCGCGCCGTCCGACGCACGAGGTCCACATCGAACTGCGGAGGCGTCGTGCCGACCAGCACCGCGACCTCGCCGTGTCCGTGCCAGCCCAGGGCGGCGATGCGGCTCGGCAGCTCCTCGTCGGCCTCTCCCGTGAGGATCGAGTCCACCACGAGTGCCTCGAGGCGCGCATCCCACAGGCCGCGGGCCTCTGCGGCGCGGGCGTACACGTCGGCCGCGGCGAACGCGACGTCGCGCGAGTACAGCAGGATGGCCTCGCGGAGATGCTCACCCTTGCCGGCGACGCGCTCCTCGGTCACCTCCACCGTCACGCGGATCAGCTGGAGCGTCTGCTGCAGGCTCACGCTGCGCAGGAGCTCCCGTGGCGCGGCGGCGAAGATGTCCGCCGCGATCCACGGGGTCGAGGTGGGGTCGTCGTACCACTGGATGAACGAGGTGATGCCCGCCTGCGCCACCAGCCCGACCGCAGAACGGCGGGCCGGTGGCATGTCGGCGTACCACGGGAGCGTGTCCTCCAGCCGCTTGATCGTCACCGAGGCGATGTCACCGGAGATCCGGCGCAGCCAGGTGAGTGTCGCGGCCTTGTCCATGCCGGCGGCAGACGACGGTGTCACCGAAGGCTCAGCTTTCCCCGCCTGCGTTACCGCTGGTGCCGGCGTTCACATCGTGCAGACGGTACTTCTCGATGGCCTGCGCGGCGAGCGAACGGTCGACCGTGCCCTCCTCCGCGAGCGACTGCAGCGTGCGCACCACGATCGACGGACCGTCGATCTTGAAGAAGCGACGAGCAGCGGCACGCGTGTCGGAGAAGCCGAAACCGTCGGCGCCGAGCGTGGCGAAGCGGTTCGGCACCCACGGACGGATCTGGTCCTGGACGGCGTGCATGAAGTCGCTCACCGCCACGACCGGACCCTCGACGCCCTGCAGCTTCTGCGTGAGGTACGCCGTGCGCGGCTCCTGCTCGGGGTGGAGGAAGTTGTGCTCGTCGGCGGCGAGACCGTCGCGGCGCAGCTCCGTCCAGGAGGTGACCGACCACACGTCGGCGATCACGCCCCAGTCGTTCTTGAGCAGCTCCTGCGCCTCCATCGCCCACGGCAGTCCCACGCCCGACGCGAACAGCTGGGCGCGAGGCCCGTCGCCCTCGCCGACCGAGACGCGGTGGATGCCGCGGACGATGCCGTCGACGTCCACGTCCGCCGGCTCGGCGGGCTGCACCATCGGCTCGTTGTACACCGTGAGGTAGTACATGACGTTCGGGTCTTCGTGCTCGCCGCCGTACATGCGCTCCAGACCGGAGCGGACGATGTGCGCGATCTCGTAGCCGTAGGCCGGGTCGTAAGACACGGTAGCCGGGTTGGTCGCGGCCAGCAGGTGCGAGTGGCCGTCGGCGTGCTGGAGGCCCTCACCGGTCAGGGTGGTGCGTCCGGCGGTCGCGCCGATGATGAAGCCGCGTGCCATCTGGTCGCCCGCCGCCCACTGGGCGTCGCCCGTGCGCTGGAAGCCGAACATCGAGTAGAAGATGTAGATCGGGATCAGCGGCTCGCCGTGCGTGGCGTACGACGTGCCGGCCGCGGTGAAGGCCGCGAGGGCGCCCGCCTCGTTGATGCCGACGTGGACGATTTGGCCCTGCGGGCTCTCCTTGTAGGCGAGCAGCAGCTCCCGGTCGACCGACGTGTAGTGCTGACCGTTCGGGTTGTAGATCTTCGCGGTCGGGAAGTAGGCGTCCATGCCGAACGTGCGCGCCTCGTCGGGGATGATCGGCACGATGCGGTGACCGAACTCCTTCGAGCGCAGCAGGTCCTTCAGCAGGCGGACGAAGGCCATGGTGGTGGCGATCTCCTGCGTGCCCGAGCCCTTCTTCGGCAGCGCGTACGCGTTCTCCTCGGGGAGCGAGAGCCCCACGTGGGTCGAGCGGCGCTCCGGCAGGAAGCCGCCCAGCGCGCGACGGCGCTCCAGCATGTACTGGATCGTCTCGTCCTGCGGTCCCGGGTTGTAGTACGGGGGAAGGTACGGGTTCTCCTCGAGCTGCGCGTCCGTGATGGGGATGTGCATCGCGTCGCGGAACGTCTTGAGGTTGTCCAGCGTCATCTTCTTCATCTGGTGGGTCGCGTTGCGGCCCTCGAACTGCGGGCCGAGCCCGTAGCCCTTGACGGTCTTCGCGAGGATGACGGTCGGCTTGCCCTTGTGCTCGGTCGCGGCCTTGAACGCGGCGTAGACCTTGCGGTAGTCATGGCCGCCGCGCTTGAGGTTCCAGATGTCGTCGTCGGAGTAGTCCTTGACGAGGGCGGCGGTGCGCTCGTCGCGCCCGAAGAAGTGCTCGCGGATGTACGCGCCCGACTCCGCCTTGTAGGTCTGGTAGTCGCCGTCGGGCGTGACATTCATCAGGTTCAGCAGCGCGCCGTCGGTGTCGCGGGCGAGCAGGTCGTCCCACTCGCGGCCCCAGACGACCTTGATGACGTTCCAGCCGGCACCGCGGAAGAACGACTCCAGCTCCTGCACGATCTTGCCGTTGCCGCGCACGGGGCCGTCGAGACGCTGCAGGTTGCAGTTGACGACGAAGGTCAGGTTGTCGAGGCCCTCGTTCGCCGCGACCTGCAGCTGACCGCGGCTCTCGACCTCGTCCATCTCGCCGTCGCCCAGGAAGGCCCAGACGTGCGACTGCGAGGTGTCCTTGATGCCCCGGTTCTCCAGGTACTTGTTCGACATCGCCTGGTAGATCGCGTTGATCGGGCCGAGCCCCATCGACACGGTGGGGAACTGCCAGTACTCGGGCATCAGCCGCGGGTGCGGGTAGGAGGGGATGCCGTTCGGGGCGTGCGACTTCTCCTGGCGGAAGCCGTCGAGCTGGTCCTCGGTCAGACGACCCTCGAGGAACGAGCGGGCGTAGGTGCCGGGGGAGGCGTGACCCTGGATGAAGATCTGGTCGGCACCGCCGGGGTGGTCTGCACCCTTGAAGAAGTGGTTGAAGCCCACCTCGTACAGGGCGGCGGAGGAGGCGTACGTGGAGATGTGACCGCCGACACCGATGCCGGGACGCTGCGCCCGGTGCACCGTGATGGCCGCGTTCCAGCGGATCCAGGCGCGGTAGCGGCGCTCGATCTCCTCGTCGCCGGGGAACTCCGGCTCGTTCTCCGGAGCGATCGTGTTGATGTAGTCCGTGGTGGGGACCATCGGCACGTTCAGGTGCAGCTCCTTGGAGCGCTTGAGCAGGCTGAGCATGATCTCACGGCCGCGGCCGTGTCCCTTGGCATCCACCAGCTCATCGAGCGACTGCTGCCACTCGCCGGTCTCCTCCGGATCGCTGTCGAGGGGGCCCTGAGAGTACGGATCCTGGTCGTGGACGGTCACGGGGGAACCTTTCGTCAAGCTGGCAGGTCATGCCAAGGAAACGGGAAGCGACACGGGCAGCCTTGTCGGCCGTGCACAACGCGCGCCGACCTCAGCCTATCCCTCTTCCACGACGTGGGCGCGCATGCGCCGCCGGATAGACTGAGCGCACCAGGGCCTTTAGCTCAGCTGGTAGAGCGCCACGTTTACACCGTGGATGTCGTCGGTTCGATCCCGGCAGGGCCCACCGTCTCGAGGAGACCGGGGGAGCGACCATGGCGCGACGCATCGTCATCAGCGGGGCATCCGGCCTGATCGGCTCCGCCCTCGCGGCCTCGCTGCGAGGCGACGGGATCGAGGTCGACACGCTCGTGCGTCACCCGCCCCGGGAGGACGGCGAGCATCAGTGGATGCCCGGTGTGAGCTCCCTCAACCCCGACGTGCTCGCGGGTGCGGAGGCGGTCGTGGCCCTGGGCGGTACCAGCGTCGGCCGGCTCCCGTGGACGCTGCGGTACCGCCGGGAGCTGGTGGAGTCGCGGCTCGATGCGACGCACACCCTCACGACGGCGCTGCGCTCGCTCGGCTCCGACGCTCCGGCGCTGGTCTCCGCGTCGGCCGTGGGCTACTACGGCTCCGCGCCGGGGGAGACCCTCACGGAGGACTCGCGGCCGGGCGACACGTTCCTCGCCGACCTCTGCGTGCGATGGGAGGCCGAGGCCAGACGGGTGGAGGACCTCACCCGGGTCGCGCTGCTGCGCACGGCCCCCGTGATCCATCGCCGCGGCGTCCTGCGGCCGCTGGTGCTGCTCACCCGGCTCGGGGTCGCGGGACCGCTGGGCCCTGGCACGCAGACGTGGCCCTGGATCTCGCTCGAGGACGAGGTGCGGGCGATCCGGCACACGCTCGACGCGAAGCTCACCGGTCCGGTGAACCTCGCGGGTCCGACGCCCGCAACCATGAATGACATCGGACGCGCCCTCGCCGCGCGGATGCATCGCCCGTACTGGCTCCGCGCTCCCCGGTGGGCGCTGCGCCTGGCGCTCGGGGACGCGGCCGACTCGCTCCTGCTGCCGGATGCCGATGTGCGCCCGGAGGTGCTCGAGCGCTCGGGGTTCCGGTTCACCCACCGGACCGCGGCGGATGCGGTGGCCGCGGCGGTCTGACCTGCGCGCTTTCGCACGGCTCGCCCCCTCCCGGAGCGACGAGCCCGCTGTCAGTATGGGCGCATGGAGATCATCGAGAACTCGAAGCTCACGGTCGTGGGTGCGGGGAGCGTCGGCTCCAGCGTCGCGTACGCCGCACTGATCCGCGGCTCCGCCCGTCACGTCGCGCTCTATGACATCGCCACCGAGAAGGTCGAGGCCGAGGTGCTCGACCTCGCCCACGGGACCCAGTTCACCGGGTCGAGCGCGATCGTCGGCGGCAGCGACATCTCGGTCGCGGCCGGCTCGCACGTGGTGGTCATCACCGCCGGGGCCAAGCAGAACCCGGGGCAGACCCGCACCGAGCTGGCCGGGGTGAACGCGGGCATCATCCGGCGCATGATGCCCGACCTGCTCGCCGTCGCACCGAACGCGGTGTACGTCATCGTCACGAACCCGTGCGACGTGCTCACCGTGATCGCTCAGCAGGAGACCGGGCTGCCGGCGGAGCGTATCTTCGCCTCCGGCACGGTGCTCGATACGTCGCGTCTGCGATGGAAGCTCGCCGAGCGGGCGGGAGTGTCGACTGCGAGCGTGCACGCGCACATCATCGGCGAGCACGGGGACACGGAGTTCCCCCTGTGGTCCCGCGCCACGATCGGCACGGTGCCGATCCTGGAGTGGGAGACGCCGGGTCACCCGCGGTTCACGCTGGAGGAGCTGGACGAGATCGCGGTGGAGGTGCGCGACGCCGCGTACAAGGTGATCCGCGGCAAGGGGGCGACCAACTACGCGATCGGGCTGTCGAGCGCGCGGATCGTGGAGGCCATCCTCCGAGACGAGCACGCCGTGATGCCGGTGAGCACGGTGCTGCGCGACTTCCACGGCCTGGACGGCGTCGCCCTGTCGGTACCGTCGATCGTGAGCGCCGCCGGGGCCGAGCCGATCCGCGCCACCTCCTTCTCGGAGCGCGAGCTGGAGCAGCTGCGGCAGTCGGCCGATGCTCTCACCGCGGTCGCGGGGTCCCTGCAGGCGTGAACTGGGGGCGGTGCGCGGGCACCGCCCCGACCTCAGCGGGCGTGACGATCGGTGCTGTTGAGCGCGGCGACGACGCGGGCGTAGTCCCCCCTCGCCTCGGCGTGGCGCAGGAACTTGACGCGCTCGACCTGCACCTCGGGCGCCTCCGGGTCGGTCTCGATGAGCGCCATGACCTCGTCGGCGAACTCGTCGAGAGGCATCGCCGACTCGTCCTGCTCCTGCCCGGGCATGAGAGCGGTGCGCACGGCCGGCGGCTCCAGCTCGACGACGGAGATGCTCGTGTCGGCGAACTGCAGGCGGAGGGATTCGCTGAGCATGTGGATCGCAGCCTTGCTGGCGTTGTAGGTCGGCGTCGCCTTGAGCGGGACGAACGCGAGCCCGGACGTCACGGTCATGATCGTCGCGGCGGGCTGCGCGCGGAGGTGCTCGACGAACGCGGCGATCAGACGGATCGGCCCGAGGACGTTGGTGGTCACGATCTCCTCGGCGGTCGCGAGGAAGCCGTCGGGTGAGCGCCAGTCCTCGGCGCGCATGATGCCCGCCATGGTGACGAGCACGTTCAGCGCCGGATGCTCGGCGAGGACGGTGCGGGCGGCTGCCTGGATGCTGTCGGCGTCCGCGGTGTCGATCTGCACGGTGTGGATGCCGGGGTGTGCGTCGGCGATCGCGGTGAGCCGGTCGGCGCGCCGCCCGCCGACGATCACGGTGTTCCCGCGTTCGTGGAGTCGGAGGGCCAGCGCGAGGCCGATGCCGCTGGTCGCGCCGGGGATGAAGATGGTGTTTCCGGTGATGTCCATGGTTCCAGCGTCGACGGCGGCGGCTGGACGCTCCAGAGAGGGATCGTCCAGGGACCGCCGATCCCTGGTTCGGGTGCCGCGGCGGGGGGATACTTCAGGAATGGATCGTGATGCGCTGGCCGACTTCCTGCTGCGCCGCCGGGAGGCGTTGACGCCCGGCGACGTGGGGCTGCCCGCGGGAGCGCGCCGCCGAACCGCCGGTCTGCGGCGCGAGGAGGTGGCCCAGCTGGCCACGATGTCGACGGACTACTACGCACGCCTGGAGCAGCGGAGGGGACCACAGCCGAGCGTGCAGATCCTCGGCTCGCTCGCCAGGGCGCTGCGGCTGACCGAGGACGAGCGCGACTACCTGTTCCGGTTGAGCGGCCACAGCGCCCCGGATCGCGTCACGGCGACCGACTACGTGCGGCCGGGGATCCTCCGGGTGCTGGACCGGCTGCACGACACGCCGGCGTTCGTGGTGTCGGTGCTCGACGAGGTGCTCGTGCAGAACGACGCCTCCCGGGCGCTGATCGGCGATGCGGGAAGCCTGACCGGGATGGATCGCAGCGGGATCTACCGCTGGTTCGCCTCCCCGGAGACGGAGCGCCTCCGCTATCGGGAGGTCGATCACGTGCGGCAGTCGCGGTCTCTTGTGGCGACGCTCAGGGCCGCGCACGCGGTCCCCGGTGCGCGCTCCCGCGCCTGCGAGATGGTCACGGCCCTCTCGGCCATGAGCGACGAGTTCGTGCGGTTGTGGGAGGCGCACGAGGTGAGCCGTCGCTTCGAGCAGCACAAGGTGATGGTGCACCCGGAGCTCGGCGAGATCGAGGTCGACTGCCAGGCGCTGTTCACGGAAGACGAGTCGCAGGCGCTGATCGTGCTGACCGCGCCGCGGGGGAGCGAGGCGGCCGGCAAGCTGGAGTTCCTGCGGGTGCTGGGGACGCAGACCGTCTGAGCGCTCCCGCGGTCAGGACTCCTCGTGGACGGCGGGGTCCGCGTCGAAGAGCCGTCCGTCCGGGCGACCGAGTGCGGTGATCGCGGCCACCTCGGCGTCGTCGAGCACGATCTCCGCCGCGGCGAGGTTGTCGAGCTGGTGAGCGAGCGACGAGGCCTTGGGGATCGCCACGGTCCCCCGGGCGACGTGCCAGGCCAGCACCGCCTGCGCTGGCGCGATGTCGTGTGCGGCGGCGACCTCCCTGATCACGGGCTCGTCGAGCAGCGCCTTCGCCCGGCCGATCGGACTCCACGCCTCGGTGATGATCCCCTGGGCGCGGTGGTGGGCGAGCTGCTCCTCCTGGGGGAAGTACGGGTGCACCTCGATCTGGTTGACCACGGGGCGGACGCCGGTCTCCCTCTCGATGCGCTCCAGGTGCTCCGGCAGGAAGTTCGACACGCCGATCTGCCGCACGACGCCGCGGGACTGGGCCTCGACGAGCGCCGTCCATGCGGGGACGTACTCGTCCTGGTGCGGGTTCGGCCAGTGGATCAGATGGAGATCGGTCGCATCGAGCCCGAGCCGGGAGCGGCTCTCCTCGATGCTGATCCGCGCCCGGTCGGCGGGGTGGTGTCGGCCGGGCAGCTTGGTGGTGACGATGATCTCGGCGCGCTCGACGTCGGCGGCGGCGACACCGCGCCCGACGGACCCCTCGTTCTCGTAGTTGAAGGCCGTGTCGATGAGGCGGTAGCCCGCGCCGATGGCCGCGGCGACGGCGTCGGCTCCCGCATCGCCGTCGAGGCGATAGGTGCCCAGCCCGATCGCGGGAAGGGTGAAGCCGTTGTGGGCGGTGACGGTGGGGATGGCGGGCATCGGTGCTCCTTCGGGTGGCTTGTGTTCAGCGTAGGCCTTGTCCGCAATATCCCTAAGAGGTATATCTGGAGCATGCAGTTCCTCATCCTCGGGATCCTTCTGGACGCTCCGCTCACGCTCTACGACGTGCACAAGCGGTTCCGCGCCGGGATCTCGCTCTTCTACGCCGCGAGCTTCGGAAGCATCCAGCGCGCCCTCCGTCAGCTCGAGTCGCAGGGCTGGGCACGCGTGGACGAGGCGGCCGCGAACGGTCGGGGAAGGAAGCTGTACCGCGTGACGGCGGAGGGGCGTCGGTCCTGGCACACGTGGATGACGTCGCCGCTCACCGGATCCGACCCCGAGCCCCTGATGCTCGCGCGGATCCACCTCCTGGGACACCTCCCGCCCGCGGAGCGTCCGCTGTGCGTCGAGGTCATCCGCACACGGATCGCGGAGGACCAGTCCCGGCTCGCCGCCCTGGCGGAGGAGCTCGATGCGACCGACGTGCCTGAGGCCGTGCGCGAGCTGTACCGCTTCCGTCGCGCGACCCTCGACTACGGTCTCCGCTCGCACGGGCTCGCGCTCTCCTGGCTCGACGATCTCGACCTGTCCGCATGACTCCCGACACCCTGGAGGTCTCCGCATGCTCGCCGTCGCTCTGACGGGCGCCCTCGTCCTTATCGCGGCTCTGACTCTGTTCCAGGTCGCTCTCATCTTCGGCGCGCCGCTCGGCCGCTTCGCCTGGGGCGGTGCGCACCGCGTTCTGCCCGTGCGGCTCCGCGTCGGCAGCATCGTCTCGGTCGTCCTCTACGCCGGGTTCGCCGTACTGCTGCTGAGCCGTGCGGGAGTCATCGCCGGGGGTGAGCTGCCCGTCGTCGTCGTGTTGTGCTGGGTGCTGTTCGCGTACTTCGTGATCGGGATCCTGCTCAATGCGATCTCGCGGAGTCCCGCGGAACGGTGGACCATGACCCCGGTGTGCGTGATGCTGGCAGGCATGACCCTGATCGTCGCGCTCTCGTGATGTCGTCCGCACGCTGCCCCTGCGGCTCCGGCAACCCGTTCGACGAGTGCTGCGCGCCCCTTCTCGGAGGTGCGCCCGCTCCGACCGCTGAGCGGCTCATGCGCTCCCGCTACACCGCTTTCTCCCGGGAGGACGCCGCGTACCTGCTGCGCACCTGGCATCCGAGCACGCGGCCCCGCGACGTCGAGTTCGACCGGGGTCTGGAGTGGCGTCGGCTGCTGATCGTCGACCGCGTGGCCGGGGGACCGTTCGACCGCGACGGCGTCGTGGAGTTCGAGGCGTTCTGGCGGCACGGCGCCGAGCGCGGCTCCCTGCGCGAGCGCAGCCGATTCGTCCGCGAGGGCCGCACGTGGCTCTACGTCGACGGCGTCATCGGCTGAGGCCCGGACGACGGCCGACCGACTAGATTTGAGAGCGTGAACGCCACCCCGGAGAACCAGCGCACCCTGCTCGACATCGCGGACCTCGACCGGCGCATCGCGCAGGCCGAGCGCGCCCGCACCCAGCCGAGTCAGGCGGCGCGGATCACCGAGCTCGTCGCCGTCCGCCAGGAGCAGCTCCGCGAGCTCACGGTTCTCACCGGCGCGCGGGACGATGCGCGGGCCGAGCTCGCGCGGCTGGAGTCCGACGTGTCCCTGGCCGAACAGCGCCGGGACCGCGACACCGCGCGTCTGGCGGCGGCGACCAACGCGAAGGAGGCGCAGGCGCTCGAGCACGAGCTCGCCAGCCTGGCCAAGCGCCTGAGCGACCTGGAAGACGCGGAGCTCGACGTGATGGGGCGCGTGGAAGAGGCCGATGCCGCCGTCGCCGCTCAGCAGGCGCTGCTCGACACGACCACGACCGAGGGCACGGCCCTGACCGCGCAGGCGAAGGCCGACGTGGCGGCGGCCACCGAGCTCGGCGCTCAGCTGACGCGTGACCGGGAGGCCGTCGCCGGCTCGATCCCCGCCCCGCTGCTGGCGGAGTACGACCGCCGCGCGCAGAACAGCGCGGGGGCGGCGCTCCTCACCCGCGGCACCTGCGAGGGCTGCCGCATGATGCTCCCTGGCACCGACCTCAACGAGATCCGCCGTGCCCCGGAGGACGCCGTGGTCTCCTGCCCCGAGTGCGGCTGCATCCTCGTCCGCACCGAGGAGTCGGGGCTCTCGTGAGCGCATCCGTCGTGCACCGCCGATGACGGTGCCGGCGTCGGGCGCGGAACGCCGCATCGCCCTGATCGCGCTCGGGGCGGCCGAGTACGCGGCGGTCGAGCTCGACGAGCACGACCGGGAGAGCGGTCGGACGCTCGTGCCCGCGGGCGAACTCGCGTCCTGGGTCGCCGCGACGGAGGCGGAGGACGGCCCCCGGTGGATCCTGCGCTCGGCCGCCGAGGTGTACGCACTGCTGCTGCGGGAGGGAGTCCGTATCGGCCGCAGTCACGACCTGGTCCTGTGCCATGCGATCTTGCGGGACACCGCGACGGTGCCCGCGCCGCTGCCTCCGTCGGCCGCCTGGGAGCCGCGGCAGCCGGCCGACGCGACGCCCTCCCTGTTCGACGTGTTCGACGAGGAATCGGGGGAGCCCGCGGTCGTCGCGGCCCTGGAGCAGTACCGCGCGCAACGCCGGGTGATCGCCGCCGCGCGGGACGGTCGGCTGACGCTCCTGTGCGCCGCCGAGTCCGCAGGTGGCCTGATCGCCGAGGAGATGCGCGCCGCCGGGTTGCCCTGGGACACGGCGGTGCACGACGCGATCCTCACCGAGACCCTCGGCGCCCGGCCCGCGGGCGGCGGTCTTCCCCGGCACATGGTGGAGCGTGCGGACGAGGTGCGAGCGCTCCTCGGCGATGCGACTCTCCACCTGGACAGCCAGCCCAAGCTGCTGCGCGCCCTGCATCGCGTCGGAGTGCAGGTCGAGTCCACGAGCAAGTGGGAGCTGTCGACGCAGGACCATCCCGTCGTCGAACCGCTGCTGGCGTACAAGAAGCTGTCCCGGCTGCTGAGCGCGAACGGGTGGACGTGGCTGTCCGAGTGGGTGCACGAGGGGCGGTTCCGTCCGGTCTACATCCCCGGTGGGGTGGTCACGGGGCGCTGGGCCTCGGCCGGCGGGGGAGCGCTGCAGCTGCCGCGGAACCTGCGACCCGCCGTGCGGGCCGACCCCGGATGGACGCTGGTGGTCGCGGATGTCGCGCAGCTGGAGCCGCGGATGCTGGCGGCCATGGCGGCGGATGAAGCGATGGCCGAGGCGGCGCGCGGTGGCGACCTCTACGCGGGTGTCGTGGCGTCGGGCGCGGTCGCGACCCGTGAAGAGGCGAAGTACGCGGTGCTCGGGGCCATGTACGGCGCGACGAGCGGCGACAGCGGCCGTCTGGTGCCACGGTTGCGCCGCGTCTACCCGCGCGCCATGGCCCTCGTCGACGAGGCGGCGCGCACGGGAGAGGACGGCGGGATCGTCTCGACGTGGCTGGGCCGGTCCTCGCCGCGGCCGTCGGACGAGTGGATGCGGTTGCAGTCGGATGCGACGGCCGCGGAGGCCGATCCCGCCGTGGTGGCCCTCGCTCGTCGGCGAGCCCGGGACTGGGGACGCTTCACCCGCAACTTCGTGGTGCAGGGCACGGCGGCCGAGTGGTCGCTCATCTGGCTCGCCGAGATCCGACACCGGCTGCAGCAGCTGCCGCCCGTGTTCGGGGCCGCCGAGGCCTCCGGCCCGTTCGCCCGCGAGCCGCATCTGGCGTTCTTCCTGCACGACGAGATCATCGTGCACACTCCGCGCGAGCACGCCGAGGCTGCTGCGGCTGCGGTGCGGGAGGCGGCGGAGGTCGCGACGACCCGCCTGTTCGGCACGTTCCCGATCGAGGTGCCGCTCGACCTGCGCATCGCGGATTCCGCGGAGAAGTGAGCGCCGTAGACTGGAGGGGCGAATGGGTCGGCTGGACGGTCGCGTGGCGGGTGACCGCACCGAGGAACGTCCGGGCTCCACAGGGCAGGGCGGTGGGTAACACCCACCCGGAGTGATCCGCGAGAAAGTGCCACAGAGAGCAGACCGCCCGTGATCCTCGGATCGCGGGTAAGGGTGAAAGGGTGGTGTAAGAGACCACCGGGGGTCGTGGTGACACGGCCCGCCAGGTAAACCTCGCCCGGAGCAAGGTCAGACAGAGGATGTTGACGCGGCCCGCCGAGTCCTCGGGTAGACCGCTGGAGCGGCACGGCAACGTGTCGCCGAGAGAGATGGCCGTCGAAGGGGCGAAGAACCCCGGAACAGAACCCGGCGTACAGGCCGGCCCATTCGCCCCACGAGGAAAGGCCCCGCAGATGCTCTGCGGGGCCTTCCACGAGTCGCGCTGGTGTCAGTCGCCGGCGAGTGACGCGGCGCCGATGATGCCCGAGTTGTTGCGGTGGATCGCCGGGACGATCGGGGTCTTGAGGTCGAGCAGCGGGAGGAAGTCGCCCGCGTTCTTCGACACCCCGCCGCCGACCACGAACAGGTCGGGGCTGAAGATGAACTCGATGTGGGAGTAGAACTCCTGCAGCCGCTCCGCCCACTCGGCCCAGCTGAGCCCTTCGCGCTCGCGGGCGGAGGTGGCCGCCCAGGTCTCCACCGACTCGAAGCCGCGGAAGTTGAGGTGGCCGAGCTCGGTGTTGGGCAGCAGCACGCCGTCGTAGAGGAAGGCCGATCCGATCCCGGTTCCGAGAGTGGTGAGCAGCGTGAAGCCGATCACGTCGCGCGCGGCACCGTGGCGAGCCTCGGCCACACCCGCCGCGTCGGCGTCGTTCACGAACACGATGTTGCGGCCGAGCCCGTCGCGGAAGAACCGCTCCGCGTCGAAGTCGATCCACTTCTTCGACACGTTGGCGGCCGACAGGGTCTTGCCGCGCTTGACGATCGCCGGGAAGGCCACGCCGAGGGGGAGCGTCGACTCGTGCACGTCGAGGGTCTTGAGCACGGTCTGCACGGCGAGGAGCACGTCCTCCGGCGCCGCACCCTCCGGGGTGGGCACGCGTACCCGATCCGAGGCCATGGTGCCGTGTTCGAGGTCGACGATTCCCGCTTTGATACCCGTGCCGCCGATGTCGACGCCGATCGCTTTTGCCATGGCCGATAGCTTAGCGACCGCTGTGTGCGCCAGTAGGATCGATGACATCACCCGAACGACTCGCGGGAAGAAGGAGAAGCCATGACCGACGGCGATCACAAGTACTGGTACAACTCCGCCACTGGCGAGGTCGAGTTCGGCATGCTGTCGCCCTCGATCGACCGCGTCGGCCCCTTCGACACCGAGGCCGAGGCGCGTCGTGCGCCCGAGGTCCTCCAGGAGCGGTCGCGTGCCTGGGCCGAGGAGGAGGCCGCGGAGCAGGGCTGGGACGCGAAGCCGTCGAGCGGCTTCGGCTCCGACGCGAAGGGCCAGGGCGCAGAGTAGCCATGGACAAGCAGAGGGACTTCGTGCTTCGCACGATCGAGGAGCGCGGCGTCAAGTTCGTGCGGCTGTGGTTCACCGACGTGATCGGCACGCTGAAGTCGGTCGCGATCGCGCCGGCCGAGGTCGAGGGGGCGTTCGCGGAGGGCATCGGCTTCGACGGCTCGGCCATCGAGGGCCTCACCCGCACGTACGAGTCCGATCTGCTGGCGCAGCCCGACCCGACCACGTTCCAGACGCTGCCGTGGCGCGGGGAGATCGACCCGACGGCGCGCATGTTCTGCGACCTCACGACCCCGGACGGGCAGCCGGCGGTGGCGGATCCGCGTCACGTGCTCAAGCGTGCGCTCGCGAAAGCCGCTGACGCGGGCTTCACGTTCTACACGCACCCGGAGATCGAGTTCTACCTGCTCAAGTCCTCGTCGTTCGGGCCCGAGGGTCCGGTCCCGGTCGACTCCGCCGGGTACTTCGACAACGTGCCGGGCGGTACGGCCCATGACTTCCGGCGCCGCTCGGTGCGCATGCTCGAAGACCTCGGCATCTCGGTGGAGTTCAGCCACCACGAGGGCGGTCCCGGTCAGAACGAGATCGACCTGCGGTACGCCGACGCCCTCACCACGGCCGACAACGTCATGACGTTCCGCACCGTGATCAAGGAGGTGGCCATCGAGCAGGGCGTGTACGCCACGTTCATGCCGAAGCCGCTCAGCGGTCAGCCCGGCAGCGGCATGCACACGCACATGTCGCTGTTCGAGGGCGATCAGAACGCGTTCTACGAGGAGGGGGCGAAGTACCAGCTGTCCAAGACCGGCCGTCACTTCATCGCCGGGCTCCTGCGGCACGCGAACGAGATCTCCGCCGTGACCAACCAGTTCGTCAACTCGTACAAGCGGCTGTGGGGCGGCGACGAGGCCCCCAGCTTCATCACGTGGGGTCACAACAACCGTTCGGCGCTCGTCCGGGTGCCGATGTACAAGCCGAACAAGGGGCAGTCGTCGCGCGTGGAGTACCGCGCGCTCGACTCGGCCGCGAACCCTTACCTGGCTTACGCGCTCATGCTCGCCGCCGGCCTCAAGGGCATCGAGGAGGGGTACGAGCTGCCGCCGGAGGCCGAGGACAACGTGTGGGCGCTGAGCGACGCCGAGCGCCGTGCGCTGGGCTACTCCGCCCTGCCCGCGAGCCTCGACCACGCGCTGGAGTACATGGAGGAGTCCGAGCTCGTGGCCGAGACGCTGGGCGAGCAGGTGTTCAACTACGTGCTGCTCAACAAGCGCAAGGAGTGGGAGGCGTACCGCGGGCAGGTCACGCCGCTGGAGCTGAAGAACAACCTCGAGCTCCTCTGAGGCGCGGCATGGCCCGACCTGACGCCTCCGTCTCGCTCTCCGCGCTCGCACGGATCGGTTTCTCCGAGCTGTCCGAGGCCGCCGCGTCGCTGGCGGAGCTGGAGTCGCTGCTGGACCGACCCCGTGCGGGGCTGCTCGACGGCATGGGCGCCGCAGACCCGGATGCCGCGGTGCGCGGTCTGCTCCGGGTGGCGCGCCGTGACCCGGAGGCGGTGCGGCCGCTCGTCGACGATGCGGAGACGCGCCGCACGGTGTGGCGGGTGTTCGGCGCCTCGACCGGGCTCGCCGAGTTCTTCCTGCGCCACCCCGCACAGCTCTCCGTGCTCGGCGAGCCCGTGTCGGCGCTGCCATCGGCCGACGCGCTGCGCAGCCGCCTCCTCGCCGCCGTGGACGCCAGCGACGGTGTCGCGGCGGCGGGCGACGACGACGCGGTCGTGGCGGTGCGCGTGGCGTATCGGCGTGAGCTCGCCG
>NZ_SSDO01000521.1:0-4384 GCF_004794395.1 Microbacterium sp. K41
CGGCTGAGCCCCGCCGGGCCGACCGGTGCCGCGGCCGCGGTCGTAGGCTGGTGCCATGCCCGCACCCCTCACCCTGCCCCGACGGTCGTGGGGCGATCCCGCAGCCGCGCGCCGCATTCTCCTCGTGCACGGACTCGGCTCGTCGGGCGCCCTCATGTGGCGCCTGGGCGATGCCATCGCGGCGACCGGAGCGGCCGCGACCGCCGTCGACCTGCGCGGGCACGGTGACGCCCCCCGCTCCCTCGACTACACCGTCGACGCGTACGCCGCCGACCTCGCGGCGACGGCATCCGACGGCGGAGGACCGTGGGACGCGGTCGTCGGCCACTCGCTGGGCGGCGCGGCCGCGACGGTCGCCGCCGCCGGCTCGCCGGACTGGACGCGACGCCTCGTGCTGATCGACCCCGCCCTCCACGTCGACGGACGCGACGCGGGCATCGTGCGGCGCAGTCAGGAACGGGCGTTCGCCGACAACCGGATCGAGGTCGTCCGGGAGGAGCACCCGCACTGGCACCCGCAGGATCACGAGCTGAAGATCGACGCCGTGCGGCGCGCGAGCGCCTGGGCCGTGGAGCAGACCAGCGCGCAGAACCAGCCGTGGGACGTACGCGCGCACGCCGCCCGTCTCACCGTCCCCACCCATGTCATCGGCGCCGATCCCGCCGTGTACAGCATCTTCGCGGGCGACCTCGCCGCCGAGATGCTCGCCGGCAACCCGCGGATCACGATGTCGGTCGTGGCGGGCGCCGGGCACTCCCTTCATCGCGACCGGCCGGAGGAAGCGATCCGACAGCTCCTGGAGGCACTCGCATGACCGCGTTCGACCCGACCCGCTACGTCCCGGACGACCTCCTCGCGCGCATCCGCGAACGCGCGCCGATCCACGACCGCGAGAACACGTTCCCGCAGCAGGACCTCGACGAACTCCGCGACGCCGGCTACCTGTCGATCCTGGTCCCGGTCGAGCGCGGCGGCGCAGGACTCGGGCTCGCCGAGGCCGCGATCCTGCAGCAGCGTCTTGCGGGCGCGGCCCCCGCCACGGCCCTCGCGATCAACATGCACCTGGTGTGGACCGGGGTCGCGAAGGTCTTCTCCGACCGGGGTGTTCCCGGGCTCGAGTTCGTGCAGGACGGCGCGGTCGCCGGCGAGGTGTTCGCGTTCGGCATCAGCGAGGGCGGCAACGACCTCGTGCTGTTCGGCAGCGACACGGCCGCGGTGCCCGACGCCGACGGGGGCTACGCGTTCACGGGCACCAAGATCTTCACCTCGCTCGCGCCCGTCTGGACCAGGCTCGGACTGCACGGCCTGGACACCACCAGCGCGGACGCCCCGAAGCTCGTGTTCGCGTTCGTCGAGCGGACCGACGCCGTCACCACCTCGGACGACTGGGACACGCTCGGCATGCGCGGCACGCAGAGCAGGACGACGCGGCTCGACGGCGCCGTCGCCGACGCCGCGCACGTGGTCCGGCGGATCGACCAGGGCCCGAGCGCCGACCCCATCGTCTTCGGCATCTTCTCCGTGTTCGAGATCCTGCTCGCCTCGGTGTACACCGGCATCGCCCGCCGCGCACTGGAGCTGGCGGTCGCGACGGCGCAGACCCGTCGCTCCAAGAAGAGCGGCGCCGCGTACAGCCAGGACCCCGACATCCGTTGGCGCATCGCCGACATGGCGATCGCGTACGACGCGCTGCCGCCCCAGATCGCCGCGCTCGCGCGCGACGTGGACGAGCGCGTCGACCACGGGCCGCGCTGGTTCCCCGCCCTGTCCGGCCTCAAGCACCGTGCCGTGACGATGGCCAAGAGCGTGGTCGACGAGGCGATGCTGGTGGCGGGCGGCGGGTCCTACTTCTCCGGGAACGAGCTCTCCCGGCTGTACCGCGATGTCCTCGCCGGGATGTTCCATCCGTCCGACCCCGAGTCGGCGCACGCGACCGCGGCGAGCGCCTGGCTCGGACCCGTGGAGGCCTGACCGAACGCACGGATCGTGCAGGTCGGCCACTCAGATTCGACGGATCCGGTTGTCCATGACCGCCGCCAGTGCCAGGATCGCAGCATGGCACCGGCGAAGAAGAACTCCGCCCTCGACGCGATCTCCAAGACCATCATCGAGCTGCTGCAGGACGACGGGCGTCGCTCCTACTCCGACATCGGCCGGGTGGTGGGCCTCAGTGAGGCAGCGGTCCGCCAGCGCGTGCAGCGGCTCACCGAGACCGGCGTGATGCAGATCGTCGCGGTCACCG
The DNA here is from genome assembly GCF_004794395.1 of Microbacterium sp. K41. Lineage (NCBI taxonomy): Bacteria > Bacillati > Actinomycetota > Actinomycetes > Micrococcales > Microbacteriaceae > Microbacterium > Microbacterium sp. K41. The sequence continues at coordinate 2,243 of NZ_SSDO01000521.1, forward strand.
ATCCGATGCAGCTCGGCTTCCACCGCCAGGCGATGATCGGCATCCGTGTGGCCGGGGACGCCCGGCACGTGGCGGAGGCGATCGCGGAGATCGACGCCGTCGACTACGTCGTCATCACGGTGGGCTCGTTCGACGTGATCGTCGAGGTCGTGTGCGAAGACGACGACCACCTGCTGGCCCTCGTGAACGACGTGATCCGTCCGATCGACGGCGTGCTGTCGACCGAGACGTTCATCTACGCGAAGCTGCAGAAGCAGCTCTACAACTGGGGGACCCGATGACCTCGCGCTCCGTGCCGTCCGCGTCCGCGCTGCAGTCCATGGCGAAGGACCACCTCTGGATGCACTTCACCCGCCAGTCGACCATGGCGGACTCCGGCGTGCCGATCATCGTCCGGGGCGACGGGCACCGCATCTGGGACGTCGAGGGCCGGGAGTACATCGACGGTCTGGCGGGACTGTTCGTGGTGAACGCGGGACACGGCAGGCGCCGGCTCGCCGAGGCCGCGGCAGCGCAGGCGTCCGAACTGGCGTTCTTCCCGCTGTGGTCGTACGCGCACCCCGCGGCGATCGAGCTCGCGGACCGGCTGGCGGACGAGGCGCCCGGCGACCTCAACCGCGTGTTCTTCTCCACGGGCGGCGGCGAGGCGGTGGAGACGGCCTTCAAGCTCGCGAAGCACTACTGGAAGCTGCAGGGGAAGCCCGCCAAGCACAAGGTGATCTCGCGTGCCGTCGCGTATCACGGCACCCCGCAGGGGGCCCTCGCGATCACGGGGATCCCCGCCATGAAGGCGATGTTCGAGCCGGTCACACCCGGCGGGTTCCGCGTGCCCAACACCAACTTCTATCGTGCGGACGAGATGGGCGCGCCCGCCGACGACCTCGAGGCGTTCGGGCGCTGGGCCGCCGAGCGCATCGAGGAGATGATCCTGTTCGAGGGTGCGGACACCGTCGCGGCCGTGTTCCTCGAGCCGGTGCAGAACTCGGGCGGCTGCTTCCCCCCGCCGCCCGGCTACTTCGCCCGGGTGCGCGAGATCTGCGACCGGCACGACGTCCTGCTGGTGTCAGACGAGGTGATCTGCGCGTTCGGACGGCTCGGGCACACCTTCGCCTGCACGGGGCTGGGGTATGTGCCCGACATGATCACGTGCGCCAAGGGCATGACCAGCGGCTACTCCCCCATCGGCGCCACGATCGTGAGCGACCGCGTGTACGAGCCGTTCGCGCAGGGCGATGTCTCCTTCCCGCACGGCTACACGTTCGGCGGCCACCCCGTGTCGGCCGCGGTGGCCCTGGAGAACCTCGCGATCTTCGACGAGGAAGGGCTCAACGCGCACGTGCGGGAGAACTCGCCGGTGTTCCGCGCGGAGCTGGAAACACTGCTCGACGTCCCGCTGGTGGGCGACGTGCGCGGCGACGGGTACTTCTTCGGCATCGAGCTGGTCAAGGACACCGCCACGCGGGAGACGTTCGACGAGGAGGAGTCGGAGCGGCTGCTGCGCGGCTTCCTCTCGCCCGCGCTGTTCGAGGCCGGGCTGTACTGCCGGGCGGACGACCGCGGCGACCCGGTCATCCAGCTCGCCCCGCCGCTGACCGTCGGACCCGCGGAGTTCCGCGAGATCACGCAGATCCTGCGGGACGTGCTCACGCGGGCGCAGGCGGTGCTCTGAACCACGCCGTGCGGCGTCAGGAACGTTCTCGGGCTCCGCGGGGCCGCGCCAGCAGCGCGATGTGCAGCGCGGCCAGCACCTCGCCGTCGTCGAGGTCGACGGCGAGCAGATCCGCGATGACCGCGAGCCGCTGGTAGAAGACGGAGCGGGACAGGTGGCTCGCCGTCGCGGCCGCCGACCGGTTCCCCGGGTGGGCGACGAGCGCGGCGAGCACGTCGAGCAGATCCCCGCGGCGCTCCCGGTCGTGGCGGATCAGCGGCGCGAGCATGCGTTCGCCGTGCTCTTGCAGTCGGCGGTCATCGCCGAGCGCCGCCACCAGCTGCGCCAGCGGACGGTCGGCCACGCGGCGCACGGTGTCGGCGGCGTCCTCCGGGGCCCGGGCGGCGAGTTCCAGTGCAGCCCTGGTGGACGCGAGGAGGCCGGGCACATCGTCGGCCGGCTGACCGATGACGACCGCGACCGCGGGGCCGGCG
>NZ_SSDO01000522.1:0-281 GCF_004794395.1 Microbacterium sp. K41
CGGGGCCGCGAGCGCCCTGATCGTCGCGGTCGGCACGGGCGTCGGCGCCGGGCTGATCCTCGACGGCCGCGCGGCGCGCGGCGCCCATCACGTGGCGGGCGAGATCGCGCACCTTCCGACACCCGGGGCCGAGCATCTGCGCTGCCCCTGCGGTCGCCGCGGTCACCTGGAGGCGATCGGCTCCGGCATCGGCATGCACCGGCACTTCCTGTCGCTCGGCGGCGACCCCACGATCCGCGACGCCCGCGGTGTCGCGACCGCGGCCGCCGCCGGAGACCCCG
>NZ_SSDO01000523.1:0-2020 GCF_004794395.1 Microbacterium sp. K41
AGCGCGGCCTCGGGCGACGGCGCCCGCATCAGCGAGGTGAGCGAGATGAGCTGCTCGGTGCCCGCGGCGGTGCCCGCAGCGATCGCGGCGGGCATCATGACGGCCGCGGCGCCGATGCCGAGCCACGCCGTGAGGTCCTGGCTGCGGGCGAGGCGGCCCTTCTGCCGGGCTTCGCGCAGGTGCTTGTCTGTCGCCTTCTCGCTGCGCTCCCCGCTGTCGGCGTCGCTCACGGCGTCACCCCCTGCATCAGCCGGAAGGCCTGGGAGGCGAGCGCGTCGATGATGCCGGGGAACGCCACGTACACGGCGCCGGCGAGCAGCAGCGTCAGCAGGATCTTCACCGGGAAGCCCATCGCGAACGCGTTGAGCGCGGGGGCGACCCGGGTGATCAGGCCGAGGCCCACGTCGGCCAGGAACAGCACGAGCACGAGCGGGCCCGCGATCTGCACGGCCGCGAGCACCATCTGCGACACCCCGTCGACGAGCAGCTCGACGGGTCCGGCGACCGCGAAGACGCCGTCGACCGGCACCGCGTCGAAGCTGCGCGCGAGCCCCGCGAGGATCAGCTGGTAGCCGCCGGAGGCGAACAGCAGCGTCAGCGCCGTCAGGTGGAACAGGCGGGTGAACTGGGCGCCGTTGACCATCGCCGCCGGGTCGAACGCCTGGGCGAGTTGGAACCCGCCGAACACGTCGATCAGGCTGCCGGCGGCCTGCAGCGCCGCGAAGCACATCATCACCAGGAAGCCCAGCAGCGCACCGGTGAGCACCTGGAGCACGAGCGCGCCGAGGAACGCGCCGGTGTCCAGCGGCTCGTAGCCGGGGGCGACGGCCGCGCCCACCGCGAGGGACAGCCCGATCGACAGCATGGCCTTCACGCGCACCGGGATCGCGCCGTAGGAGAACGGCGGAGCGATCATGATGAACGCCGTGATGCGCACGGCCGCGAGCATCGTGGCCTCCAGCCACGCGAAGTCGATCGGGATGTACACGCGCTCACCCGCTCAGCAGCGCCGGGATCCGGGCGAACATCTCGTTCGTGAAGGCGATGATCTCCGCGATCATCCAGTTGCCGGCGATCAGCAGGGCGATGCCGACCGCGACGATCTTCGGCACGAACGACAGCGTCACCTCCTGCACCTGGGTGATGGACTGCAGCAGCGAGATCGCGAAGCCCACCACGAGCGCGGTCACCAGCATGGGCGCGGCGAGCTTGGCCGCGATGAGCAGCCCCTGCGCGCCGATGTCGAGCACGGCCTCCGGGCTCATCCCACACCTCCGTAGCTCTCCAGGAGGGCCTTGATGATGAGCCCCCAGCCGTCCACGAGGATGAACAGCAGGATCTTGAACGGCAGCGAGATCATGACCGGCGGGAGCATCATCATGCCCATCGACATCAGCGCGGCCGCCACGACCAGGTCGATCACCAGGAACGGCACGAAGATCACGAAGCCGATGATGAACGCGGCCCGCAGCTCCGAGATCATGAACGCGGGGATCAGCGTGTACATCGGCACGCTCGCCGCGTCGTCGGGGTTGTCCTGACCGGCCATGCGGGTCATGAGCGCGAGGTCCTCCTCGCGCGTGTAGTGCAGCATCCACTCGCGCAGCGGGCCCTGGCCGATGTCGACCGCCTGCGTGAACGTGAGGGCGCCGTCGATGTAGGGCTGCACCGCGAGCGTGTTGATCTCGGTGAGCACGGGCCACATGATGAACAGCGACAGGAACAGCGACAGGCCCGCCAGCACCTGGTTCGGCGGGATCGTCGGAAGCGACAGCGCGTTGCGGGTCATCGCCAGCACCACGAAGATCTTCGTGAACGACGACATCATCAGCAGCAGCGCCGGAGCGACCGACAGCAGCGTGATGCCGAGCAGCGTGAGGATGGAGCCGGACGGGCTGCCGTCGACGCCGTTGATGTCGATCGAGACGCCCTCGCCCTGGTCGTCGGGCAGCACCTCGGCGTGCGCGGGACCGCCGCTGCACAGCACGAGCACCGCGACCACGAGCAGCACCGCGGCGAT
>NZ_SSDO01000524.1:0-4134 GCF_004794395.1 Microbacterium sp. K41
GCTCGAACGACGGGGCGGGCAGCAGCGGCGGGGCCTCGACCACGGGCTCCGGCTCCGGCTCGGGCTCGGGTGCCGCGACCCGCGCGTCGAGCATCAGCGACCCGACGGCTTTGTCATGCCAGCCCTGGAAGCGTCCGGAGCCGTCGAACAGCGGGCTGAAGTAGCCCACCACGATCGCACCGGCCAGACCGAAGACGATGTTGCGCAGCAGGGCACGACCGAAGCGCAGCGGGGCACCGTCCGCCGCGGTGGCCAGGCGCAGACCCTGTGCGCGCATGCCGATCGAGCCCTTTCCGGCCTGCATCACGGTGTAGACGACGAACCACGCCAGCAGCACGAGGCTCACGATCGGGCCGCCGATCAGCAGCGTCAGGAGCGAGGCCTCCAGGCCGCCCGACAGCGAGGTGGCCACCAGCAGACCGCCGCCGAGCAGGATGCCGAGGCCCGCCGCGATCGCGGCGTCGATGACGTAGGCGATCACCCGGCGGGAGATCGGCGCGATCTGCGTGAGCGCGGGCGGCGTCATGGGGTCTCACTCTCGGTCGACGGCGGGGGCGTCTCGTCGTTGCTCTTGATGGTGCCAGGTTCGCGGCGCACGCGCGCGGCCGCCGCCTCCTTCAGACTCTGGAAGCCCTGCGACACCGCGGTGCCGCCGAGCAGCGAGCGCAGGCTCAGCCGTGCCTTGACGCGCTTCCAGAACCCGGCCTGCTCGCCGAGGCCGCCGACGATCTCGTCGACCTCGCTCCAGAAGGCGTCCACGTCCTGCGCCGTCGGCTCCGTCGGCCCGAACACCTCGGCGTCGGCGCGCTCGGCGAGGGTCGTGACCTGCGGCACCGTCAGCGTCGACGCGACCACGGCCGCCTCCTCGCCGCGGGTGCCGCCCGGGGCGAGCCGCGCGCCGTAGTCGACCGCGCGGTCGGTGAGCTCATCCCATCCGCCGCTGATGCGGTCGGCGGTGCGCGCGGCCGATCGCCGCGCCCGGCGCCTCGCGGCCTTCCACGCCCCGATCACGATGAACGGCGACATGAGCAGCGCGATCACGGCCAGTGAGATCCCGCCGATCAGCAGGATCGCGCCGATGATGCCCGCGAGGTTGAGGCTCTCGTCCTCCGACTCGCGGTCGTCCGGCAGGGTCGGCGGCAGGTCGACCGGCTCCTGCGGCGGGGGCGGCGGCTGCAGCACCTGCGGCTTCGGGTCGACGCGCGGCTTGGTGTTCTGGTCGTTCGGCACCTGGTCCTCGGGCGGCGTGGGGTTGAACGTCACCCACCCGATCCCGTCGAAGTTCACCTCGACCCAGGCGTGCACGGTGTCGCCGGTCGCCTCGAACACCGCCTCGCCCGCCTGCTCCTCGTCGGGGTAGTACCCCATCACGACGCGCGCCGGGATGTCGAGCTGTCCGGCCAGCAGCGCCATCGCCACCGCGTACTGCTCGTCGTCGCCGATCATCTGCTCGCCGCCGATGAGGGTCGAGATGCGCTCGGCCGTGTGACCGGCGCGCGACAGCACCTCGCCCTCCAGGCCGTGGCTGAAGAACCCGCCCTCGGAGAGGAAGTCCTCCAGCGCCCGCACCTGCTCGATCGGGCTCTCCGCCCCCGACACGGTCTCGGCCGCGAGCGCGGTGAGCTCCTCGGGCACGTTGCTGGGCTTCGGCATGGTCACGCGACCGAACGGCACCTCGGCGAGCTGCTCGTCGTCGGGCTGCGTCGGGATCACGGCGTCGACGGCGTACTCGTCGCCCTTCTCCAGCGTCGGGGTGGCGACCGCGGTCCCGGTCGAGGTGTTGACGTAGGTGCCGCGGCGCAGGTCCTCCGCGCGGTCGCCGTCGAACCGGATCTCGTCGAGCTGCCCGGCCGTGGGCATCCACACCCCGCGGTAGCCGTCGATCGCGATCTTGAGCGTCACCGGGATGCCCTCCGCCTCGGGCGCCATCGCCGAGCGCAGCGGGGCGAAGGCGCTCGACGAGGTGGGTCCGCCATCGGTGACGTTGTAGACCATGCCGTCGAACTGGTCCATCACGGCCGTGCGGATGCGGGCGCCCTTGGGCAGCCCCTGCACCGTGAACAGCGTCTCGTCGGCCTCGTCGCGCACGTTCTTGCGGAACGCCTGCAGCGGGCTGGGGTAGTCGCGGATGTCGAACGGCGGGATGATCACGTCGCGGAACACGTGCCGCGGCTGCGCGGGCGCGGCGAGGGCGCTCGTGGCCACGCCCGCCCCGCCGGCCACCGCGAGCACGGCGACACCGGCCAGCAGCCGCCGCATCCGCATGTGCGCGGCACGGGCGGGGTCGACCTCGCTCACCGACACGGCCATGTTCTGCGGCGCCCACAGCTGCCGCAGCGCCAGCCAGGCCATGCTGACCAGCGCGAACACCAGGCCCTGCACGAGCGGGAACGCCGGTTCGGGCGTGCCGAGCGCGATCACCAGCATCAGCAGCACGCCGGCCGGGATCAGCGCCCACGCGACCGACCGCAGCCGCAGCGCGAGCGAGGCCGTGAGGGTCGTGGTCACCAGCGCCAGCAGGAACGGTGCCACGAGGTGGCCGTCGGCGGCCGCGACCGGGGCGACCGTGGTGAGCAGCTGCTTCCACGATGTGACGGTGCCGAGCGCGAGCTTCTGCAGCGTCTCCAGCGACGGCACCACCCCGAGCAGTGCCGTGTGCGGAAGCGCGAGGGCCCCGCCGAACACGAAGTACGCCGCGACCGTGAGGCCCGCGACGATCAGGATGCCCCAGCGGCGCCACGCCGACACGGCCGCGATCGCGAGGCCCAGCACGACCCCGCCGACCACGGCGGGCAGGAACGAGGGCCCGGCGAACGTGGGCCAGAAGCCGACGAGCGCCGTGAGCACCAGCAGCGCGGTCGCCCCGAGGTCGAGGATCCAGCGGCGCAGCGGCAGCGCGACCGGGGCAGGGGCGGCGGTGGCGGGCGCGGTCATGCGAGCACCTTCTGCAGGGCGAGGGGGATCTGTGCCAGCGCGCCGACCGTCACCACGTCGGCGTCGCCGATGCGGCGCAGCGCCGGGGTGTCCACCGAGGTGTCGGCGACGACGGCGAGCACGCGGGCGCCGAACGGCAGGCGCGAGCAGGCGAGCCGCAGGTCGTCCGCGCGCACGCGCGACCCGCACACGAGCACCACCACGCTCGCGAGCGGCATGGTCGCGGCGACCACCCCCGCGAGCTCGGCGATGCCGCCCTCCTTGGGTTTGCTGCCCTCGACGGCCGAGAGCGAGTCGAGCAGCTGCTTGCCGGTGCCGGAGGGGAGCTCGCGCCCCTGCACGCGCATGTCGACGCGCTGCGAGTCGCGCAGCGCCCGCAGGCCGATCGATCCCGCCGCCGAGATCGCCAGCTCGAAGTCGTCGTCGGTCGCGTACTCCGCCGTCGAGCGCGACAGCCCGATCACGAAGTGCGAGCGGCGCGTCTCCTCGTACTGGCGCACCATCATGGTGCCGGTACGGGCCGTGGAGCGCCAGTGCACGTGGCGCAGGTCGTCGCCCGGCTGATACTCCAGCAGCGCGTGGAACGACACGTCGTCGCGCGACAGGTCGGCGGCGGGCAGGCCCTCCAGGTCGCGCAGGTAGCCGAGCGACTGCCCGTCGAACAGCACCGTGCGGGGGTGCACGAACAGGTCGACCGGCTCGTCGCGGCGGTGCGCACGCTCGAACAGGCCGAGCGGGTCGCCGCGCACCACGCTCACCGGCCCGACCTTCACCACGCCGCGCTTGTGCGTGGGGATCGCGAACAGCTCCTCCGCCTCCTCGCCCGGCGCGAGGCGCTGGATGCCGAACTCGCCGCGGCCGGAGCCGACGGGCAGCACCACGCGCGACGGGAGGATGGCGCGCGAGCCCCGGTTCGCGAGCGTGAGGGCGCCCACGGCCCGCTCCCCCACCACGACGCGGGTGCGGGCGAGGTCGAGCGAGACGTCGTAGGCCGTGCGACCGATCAGGAACAGCGCGCACACGGCGACGGCCATCGCGATCACGACCGCGGCGATCGTGAACTCCGCCCACCCCGCGACCTGCCCGAGGATCCAGAACCCGACGGCGAGGCCCATCAGCACCCACGCGAGAGGGCGCACGGCCGCGGCCATGAGGCGGAGGCGCGACAGGGCGCGCGCGCCGAGGACCGCCGCGATGTCC
>NZ_SSDO01000525.1:0-744 GCF_004794395.1 Microbacterium sp. K41
CGGGCGTCGCCCCAGGGGGCGCCGGCCGCATGGGCGATCACGTCGAACGCGCTGCGCCGGAATCCGCGGCGCATACGGCTGAGGAGCGGCTCCACCCAGGACTGCTCCGCGGGAAGGCGGAGGGTCCCGTCGTCGCCGAGTTGCAGCGTGGTGGCGTCGCGCCACAGCAGCGGTCGCGCCGGGTCGAGGCGGGTGAGGGTGGGAGGGGTGAGTGGCATCCGTCCGATTCTCGTGCGGACCGTCCGTGCGCGGAGAGCACGCGTGCGCATCGGTGGACAACTCGGGCGGGTGCCCGCGCTCGGGGAGGAGGAGTGCCGCGACGGTCGCGCCACGGCGGGCGGGCTCAGACCGGGCGGTCGCCCTCCGGTGCCGCATCGCCGTCCTGATCGCGGTCGTCGCGCTCCTCCGTGCCGTCGGCGGAGGTCGAGTCGCGCCCCTCCTCCTCGCCGGAGAAGTCGTCGCCGTCGAGCAGACGGGCGAGCGCCTCATCGAACTTGTCGGCCACGGGCTGCTCGCCGCGCTCGGCGGCCTGGAGCCGCGCGATGAGAGCCGTGGGGTCGTCGATGTCCTCGGCGCTCGGCATGAGGTCGGGGTAGTCCCACAGGGAGTCGCGCGCGGCCACGCCGACCGCGTCGGTCACGGCCTGCCACATCGCCGAGGCCTCCCTCATCCGCCGGGGGCGGAGCTTCAGCCCGACCAGGGCGCCGAGGGCGTCCTCCGCCGGGCCGCCGACCGCGCGGCGAC
>NZ_SSDO01000051.1:0-549 GCF_004794395.1 Microbacterium sp. K41
CCGAGGATGTCGCCGCCGATGCCGGAGCCGCCCGAGCCGGTCGAGCCGCCGAAGAGCCCGCCCCAGCTGTCGTCGGCGGCCACGGTCGGGCCGTACGAGCGGACGTCGGACTCGGCCGCCGCGGTCGCCTGTCTGGCGAGGTCGAGCGCCCTGGTCGCCTCGGCGAGTGCCCGCTCGACGTCGGTCGTGCGCAGGCTCAGCGCCTGCGTGAGTGCGGCCTCGGCGCTCGCGAGGCGCGTCCGCGCGGCGGAGCCGACCGTGCCGCGGCGGGTCTCGATGAACTCCCTCGTCGCGCGGATCTCGGAGTTCGCCTGGGCCAGCGTGGGCTCGAGCAGCTGTTGCGCACGGCGCGCGCGGTCGACGGCCTCTCGCCCCTGCGCGAGCGCGGCGTCGATCTGCGTGTTCGCGGCCGTGAGCGCGTCGAGTGCGCGCTGCGGATTCTTCGCCGTGCCCGTCAGATCGGCCTGCGCGACCTGCAGCTGCTGGGCGGTGGCGGAGGCCGCGGCGGCGATCGCGCCGGACGGGTCGGGCAGCTGCGCGGCGGCGGCG
>NZ_SSDO01000526.1:0-89969 GCF_004794395.1 Microbacterium sp. K41
CGGCGCGTGGGCGAGCTCGCGGCCGATGCGCACACGCGGCGCGCGTTCGGCCGCGCCGGTCACGAGAGCGTCCAGGCGCGCAGCTGGGCGGCCGTCGGGGATCAGCTCCTCGGGCACTTCGCGGAGGCCGAGGAGCTGCACAGGACGGACGCGGCGGCGCGTGCCCGTCGGCTCGTGCGGCCCGAGCCCACGCCACCCGTGCCGGCGGCGCGCTGGCGCAGATACGTCGCGCTGGGCGACTCGCTGACGGAGGGACTGTGCGACCCGGGCGCGGATGGGGCGCTGCGGGGCTGGGCCGACCGACTGGCGCTGCTGCTCGCAGCGCGGGGCGGGTTGCATTACGCCAACCTCGCCATCCGGTCGAAGCGCGTGCAGGACGTCTGCGGGGAGCAGCTCGAGCGCGCGCTGGAGCTCCGACCCGACCTGGTCTCGATCCTCGTGGGCGCGAACGACCTGGTGAAGTACCGTGCCCCCGTGCCGACGCTCGCGGCACAGGTCGAGGGCGCGATCGTGCGACTGCGCGCCGGCGGCGCCGAGGTCGTGCTGGTGACGCCCTTCCTCCCCGGACGACGCGCGGCAGCCCTGTACGCGCGACGCTTCGCAGCTTTCGCGACCGCGCTCGCCGGGGTGGCCGCGCGGACCGGCGCCATCCTGATCGACACCGACCTGCACCCCGCGCTCGCGGAGCGACCGCACTGGGGGGAGGATCTCGTGCACCTCAGCAGTCGCGGGCACCGGTTCCTCGCCTATCGCGTCGGCGAGGTGCTCGGGGTTCCCCACGCCGAGGCCCTCGGCGCGCTCGACGCCGTGCTGCACGAGCACGAGTCGATCGGAGCCGGTGCGTGGTGGCGGCGGTACGCGCTGCCGTGGGTATGGCGTCGCCTGCACGGGAGGGCCGCGGGTGACGGCCGCCGCGCCAAGCACGACGACTACGTCTACCTCGGTCGCTCGTCCGTCGAGCGCGGCGCGCCGGTGGGCTGAGCGCGGGGGTGGCGCTCAGCGACGACCCATGCCGCGGTACGTCCAACCGGCCGCACGCCACGCCGCGGCGTCGAGGCAGTTGCGGCCGTCGACCACGACTCGTCCGCGCACGAGCGACCCCGCATGTGCGGGGAAGAGCGCCCGCCGGTACTCGTCCCACTCCGTCACGACCACCACGGCGTCGGCCCCGCGGAGGGCCTCGTCCCGGTCGCTCGTGTATCCCAGCTGCGGGTGCAGGGCCCTGGCGTTGTCGATCGCCGCGGGGTCGGTGACCACGACGTCGGCGCCGAGGCCGCGCAGGCGCACGGCGACATCGAGCGCAGGGGAGTCGCGCACGTCGTCGCTGAAGGGTTTGAACGCGGCACCGAGCACCGCGATCCGGCGGCCGAACACCCGTCCGGCGAGGGCGTCGACCACGAGCTGCACCGCGCGGTCTCTGCGGCGGAGGTTGATCGCGTCCACCTCGTGCAGGAAGCCCACGGCCTCGCGCCGACCGAGCTCCTCCGCGCGCGCCGCGAACGCCCGGATGTCCTTGGGCAGGCAGCCGCCGCCGAATCCGATGCCGGAGCCGAGGTAGCGTGGCCCGATGCGCGTGTCGTGGCCGAGCGCCTCCGCGAGCAGGGCGATGTCGGCGTCCGCGGCCTCGGCGATCTCGGCCATGGCATTGATGAACGAGATCTTGGTGGCGAGGAAGGCGTTGGCCGCTCCCTTCACCAGCTCGGCGGTGGCGAGGTCGGTCGCGAGGAAGGGGATTCCCGCCTCGATCGCGGCACGGTACACGTCGCGCAGGACCGCGACGGCGCGCTCGCCGGCTGCCCCGCTGTCCGCCCCCACCACGATCCGATCGGGGGTCAGGGTGTCGTGCACGGCCCAGCCCTCCCGGAGGAACTCGGGGTTCCACGCCAGCGTCGCTCCGCGGTCGTGCACGAGTCCGGCGAGACGCGCGGCGGTGCCGACGGGAACCGTGGACTTGCCCGCCACCACGTCGCCGGGGCGCAGGTAGGGGAGCAGCGCGTCGACGGCGGCGTCCACGAAGCGCAGGTCGGCGGCCGGGCCGTGCGGCTGCTGCGGCGTGCCGACGGCGAGGAAGTGCACGGTCGCGCCTGCCGCGTCCTCGATGCGGGTGCCGAAGCGGAGGCGCCCTCTCGCCCGACCCGACGCGAGGAGGTCGTCCAACTGCGGCTCGAAGAACGGGGCCTGCCCGCGGGAGAGCGCAGCCACGCGGCCCTCGTCGACGTCGACGCCGATCACCTCGTGTCCGAGGGATGCCATGGCCGCGGCGTGCACGGCCCCGAGGTACCCGCATCCGATCACTGACATGCGCATGGCCCCAGCAGAGCCGACGCCCTGGACGCACGGTCGACGGGAGGGTGAACACACCATGACCGGCGGGTGTCGACACTTTCGACGGCGAGAGCACGCGGGATCCGAGGACGTCGCTGGTAGGGTGGATGCGGTTGACTGCGGTCGACTGTACAACTTCACATCGACTCATGGAGCGATCGGCGGAGAAGCTGGTCCCCTGTGGTGGGTTCCTCGGCGCGGTCGTCGGGTGGCTTTCTACTGGTGGCCAGCGCAGGCGAGACTCGGGGAATGCCCGCGCGCCCGAACCCCACCGCATCCGCTCCTTCATGAACACCTCGCGCGTCACACGGGCCCGCGAGGCTAAACAAAGAAGGAGAGACCTCTTGGAAGGTCCTGAAATCACCGCCACCGAGGCCGTTCTCGACAACGGCCGCTTCGGCACCCGCACCATCCGCTTCGAGACCGGCCGCCTCGCGCAGCAGGCTCAGGGCGCTGTCGCCGCCTACCTCGACGGCGAGACCATGCTCCTCTCGGCCACCAGCGCGGGCAAGCACCCGCGCGAGGGCTTCGACTTCTTCCCGCTGACGGTCGACGTCGAGGAGCGGTCCTACGCCGCCGGCAAGATCCCCGGCTCGTTCTTCCGTCGTGAGGGTCGTCCCTCCACGGAGGCGATCCTGGTCTGCCGTCTGATCGACCGTCCGCTGCGTCCGTCGTTCGTCGACGGCCTGCGCAACGAGGTCCAGATCGTCATCACGGTCCTCTCGATCGCGCCGGGCGAGTTCTACGACGCGCTGGCGATCAACGCCGCGTCCGCGTCGACCCAGATCTCGGGCCTGCCGTTCTCCGGCCCCGTCGCCGGCGTGCGCCTCGCGTTCATCCCCGGCCACGGCGAGCACGCCGACCAGTGGGTCGCGTTCCCGACGGCCGAGCAGGTGTCGGAGGCCGTGTTCGACCTGATCGTCGCCGGTCGCGTTGTCACCAAGGCCGACGGCTCCGAAGACGTCGCGATCATGATGGTCGAGGCCGAGGCGACCGAGGGCAGCTGGAACCTGATCAAGGCGGGCGCCACCAAGCCCGACGAGAGCGTCGTGGCCCAGGGCCTCGAGGCCTCGAAGCCGTTCATCGCCCAGCTCGTGAAGGCACAGGCCGAGCTCGCCGCCACGGCGTCGAAGGAGCCGGGCGTCTACCCGGTCTTCCCGGCCTACAGCGATGAGGTCTACGATTTCGTGTCCGAGCGCGCGTTCGCCGAGCTGAGCGACGTCTACCAGATCGCCGACAAGACCGAGCGCCAGAACGCCGACGACGCCATCAAGGAGCGCGTCAAGGCCGAGCTCATCGAGGCCACCGAGGCGGGCTCGCTCCCGGCCGCGGCCCCGCTGGAGTTCTCCGCCGCGTACAAGTCGGTCACGAAGAAGATCGTCCGCGGGCGCATCCTCACCGAGGGCACCCGCATCGACGGCCGCGGGCTGGCGGACATCCGCCCGCTCGACGCCGAGGTGCAGGTCATCCCGCGCGTGCACGGCTCTGCGATCTTCCAGCGCGGCGAGACCCAGATCATGGGTGTCACCACGCTGAACATGCTCAAGATGGAGCAGCAGATCGACTCGCTGTCGCCCACGACCAGCAAGCGCTACATGCACCACTACAACTTCCCGCCCTACTCGACCGGTGAGACCGGCCGCGTGGGTTCGCCGAAGCGTCGCGAGATCGGGCACGGCTTCCTCGCCGAGCGCGCCCTCGTGCCGGTGCTGCCGAGCCGCGAGGAGTTCCCGTACGCGATCCGTCAGGTGTCCGAGGCGCTGAGCTCCAACGGCTCGACCTCGATGGGCTCCGTGTGCGCCTCGACCCTCTCGCTGCTGAACGCGGGTGTGCCGCTGCGCGCTCCCGTCGCCGGCATCGCGATGGGCCTGGTCTCCGACGAGGTGAACGGAGAGACCCGTTACGCCGCGCTGACCGACATCCTGGGTGCGGAGGACGCGCTCGGCGACATGGACTTCAAGGTCGCCGGTACGAGCGAGTTCGTCACCGCCATCCAGCTCGACACGAAGCTCGACGGCATCCCGTCGTCGGTGCTCGCCGGCGCGCTGACCCAGGCCAAGGACGCCCGTCTGACGATCCTCAACGTCCTGAACGCCGCGATCGACGCTCCCGACGAGATGGCGCCCACCGCGCCGCGCGTCATCAGCGTGCAGATCCCGGTCGACAAGATCGGTGAGCTGATCGGCCCGAAGGGCAAGACGATCAACGCGATCCAGGACGAGACCGGTGCGCAGATCTCCATCGAGGAGGACGGCACCGTCTACATCGGCGCGACCGACGGCCCCTCGGCCGAGGCCGCCCGTGCCCAGGTGAACGCGATCGCCAACCCCACCAACCCGGAGGTCGGCGAGCAGTTCCTCGGCACCGTCGTGAAGATCGCCACGTTCGGCGCCTTCATCTCGCTGCTGCCCGGCAAGGACGGCCTGCTGCACGTCACCGAGGTGCGCAAGCTCGCCGGTGGCAAGCGCGTGGAGAACGTCGAAGACGTCCTCTCGGTCGGTCAGAAGATCCTCGTCAAGATCACGAAGATCGACGACCGCGGCAAGCTCTCGCTGGAGCCCGTGCTCGACGACGCCCCGGCCGCTGAGCAGGCGCCGTCGGACGAGGCCGTGGCGGAGTAACTCCGCCCGTTCGTCTGGAGCCCGGCTCTCTCCGCGAGGAGGGGGCCGGGCTTCGTCGTCGGCGATGTGATCAAAACGTTATCGGAAGTTTCCGCGCCGTTCCCCGGATTGGTCGGGACGTCGGCTGCGGTCGCATACCCTCGAAGTACGCACCGGGGGGTGCTAGTCAGGCAGCGAGGCAGGTCGGCACGCACCGATCGATGCGGGGGTGAGAGTATGCGGTTGTTCAGCGTAGGCGCAGGAACAGCGGCTGATCGCGCCGCGCAGGAACACGAGGACCACCCGTCCGCCCCCATCCCCATCGTCGGCCCCGGCGTCGGCGAGGCCATCCGGCTCCCGCTCGGGGAGACCGGCTTCGAGACCTTCCCGCTCATGCTCGGCGCCGCCGAGTTCGGGTGGAACGTCGACCTGGAGACGAGCCACGGCATCCTGGACCGCTACGCCGAGATCGGCGGGAACGCCATCCACACGGCCGATGGCTTCTCCGGTGGTCGCAGCGAGCACATCCTCGGACAGTGGCTGCGGTCGCGAGACCAGCGGGACCGGGTCGTGTTGAGCGTCCGCATCGGCGCTCACGCCGACAACCCCGGACTCGGCTCGGTCAACCTCGTCCGCGCCGTCGAGGGATCGCTGACGCGGTTGGGCGTGGAGCGCATCGATGTGCTGTACCTCGACGCGACGCTCGATGCGACGACCAACCTGGAAGACACGCTCGCGACGGTCGAGTGGCTGATGGAGGCCGGCAAGATCGGCGCCGTCGGTGCCTACGGACTGAGCCCGGAGCGACTCGTGGAAGCGCGCATCCTGGCCTCGGCCGGATACCCCCGCATCACGGTCATCGACGCGCCGTACAACCTCGTGCGGCGTCAGCCGTTCGAGGGTGACCTGCGGCTGGTGGCCGGAGCGCAGAACCTCGCGGTCACGCCCTCGCACGCTCTCGAGCACGGCTTCTTGTCGGGGCGTCACCGCAACAAGGCGCTCACCTCGCGCGGCGTGCGCGGGGAACAGCTGCGCGGCCACCTCAACCGGCGCGGCATCAAGATCCTCCGTGCACTCGACCAGGTGGCCGAGGAGCTCGGGGTGCCCGTGGCCGCGGTCTCGATCGCCTGGCTCCTGGCGCAGCGCACGGTGACCGCGCCGATCGTGAACACGTTCGCGGCCGAGCAGGTGGACGAGCTCATGCAGGGTGCGGGTGTGGCACTGTCACGGAGTCAGGTGGCCGAGCTCTCCCGCGCGGGCAACTGAACGTCGGCCCACCCGTGACATAGGGTGGAGGAGAGGTCCGGCGGGAGCTGGCGATGAAGCGAGCGAGCGAGTTGTGACGCACTACATATATCTGGTCAGACACGGTGAACATCAGGATGCCGAGCACGGCCTCGCCGACGGACCCCTGTCGCCGCGCGGCCAGCGGCAGGCGGAGCTGATCGCCGACCGCCTGTCCGGGCTTCCGCTCGATGCGGTCTGGCACTCGCCGCTCCTGCGGGCGAACGAGACGGCGAGGGCGATCGCCGGACGTCTTCCGTCGGTCGATCCCGAGCCGACGGCGCTCCTGTTCGACTGCGTGCCCACGGGCATGACGGAGGAGACGCCCTCGGTGTTCGAGCCGTTCTTCGGCTCCGTCACGGAGGCGGAGATCGAGGCCGGCCGCGCGCAGATGTCCGATGCGGTCAACGAGTTCCTGGTCCGCAAGACCGGCGAGGTGCACGAGGTGCTCATCACGCACAACTTCGTGATCTCGTGGTTCGTGCGCGAGGTGCTGGCGGCGCCGGAGTGGCGCTGGATGACGTTGAACCAGTCGCACTGCGGTCTCACCGTGATCGCGCAGAAGCAGGGGCGTCCGTGGACGCTGCTCACTCACAACGACACCGGACACCTGCCCGTGGAGCTGCGCACCGGGATCCCCGACGCGCTCCTCGTGTGACGGCGCGCCTCAGCGCGCCGCGGCTGCGGTCGCTCGCCCGGCCATAGGCTGGACGCATGACCACGAAGGTAGCCCTCGTCGGCGGAACCGGAAAGCTCGGGACGATCATCGGCTCGGTGATCGCGGAGCTCGACGGCTTCGCGGTGACCCGGGTCCTCGGTTCATCGAGCGATCTGTCGGAGTTGCAGGGGGCCGACCTCGTGGTGGATGCCTCCACGCCGCAGATCAGCGTCGACGTGGTGCGCACCGCGGTGGAGCAGGGCAGCAACGTGCTGGTGGCGACGTCGGGCTGGTCGGCCGAGCGCATCGCTCTGGTGCGTCCGCTGGTCGACGCGGCGGAGACGGGTGCGGTCTTCATCCCGAACTTCTCGCTGGGATCCGTGCTCGGCTCGGCGCTGGCCGCCGCTGCGGCACCGTTCTTCGGATCGGCGGAGATCATCGAGGCGCACCGCGAGACGAAGATCGATTCGCCCAGCGGCACGGCGGTCCGCACGGCCGAGCTGATCGCCGCGGCCCGGGCAGAGCAGGGTCCGGTCAGTGCGCCGCACGCGGATCAGCGGGCCCGCGGCCAGCAGGTCGCAAGCGTCCCGATCCATTCCCTCCGCCGTCCCGGCGTGATCGCGAAGCAGGAGGTGATCCTGTCGGGCCCTGGCGAGTCGCTCACCTTGACGCACGACACCACCGACTCGGCCCTCGCGTACGCCCCGGGCATCCGGCTCGCCGTGCCGTATGCCGCGTCGGCGACCGGAGTGGTCGTCGGGCTGGAGAACATGATCGACCTCGGTCTGCGCTCGTGATGTCGCGGATCGGCGTCGGCCTGATGGCGGCGGCGCTCCTGGTCTACCTGGCGGTGGCGGTGTGGCTGGCGGTGATGTTCATCTCCGTCGGCACCCCGGTGTCGATCGGCATGGGCATCACGCTCCTCGTGCTCGCCCCGCTCGGAGCCTGGGCGCTGGTCAGGGAGATGCTGTTCGGATTCGGGGCCGACCGGCTCGGTCGGATCCTCGATGCCGAGGGGGGCATGCCGCCCGTAGAGACCGAGCTCACGCCCAGCGGCCGCCTGGCCCGGGCGGACGCGGATCCTCTTATCGCCCGCTACACCGAGGCCGCGGCGGCCGCTCCGAGCGACTGGCGCGCCCGCTACCGTCTCGGCGTGGTGCAGGACGCCGCCGGACGACGCAAGGATGCGAGGGCGAGCATCCGCGAGGCGATCAGGCTCTTCCGCGCCTGATTCCGACGTCGGATGCCCGCCGCCTGGACGATCAGGCGAGAGTGGCCTCGAGCGTGATGTCGATTCCGGCGAGCGCCTGCGACACCGGGCAGCCGGTCTTGGCGCCCTCGGCGATCTCCTGGAACGCGGCCGGGGTCAGGCCGGGCACGACCGCGTTGACGTTGAGGTGGCTGCCGGTGATGCCGACCCCGGGCTTGAACGTGACGGAGGCACTGGTGTTGACGCGCTCCGGGGGTGTGCCGTTCTCGGCGAGTGCGTGCGACAGCGCCATGCTGAAGCACGAGGCGTGGGCTGCGGCGATCAGCTCCTCCGGAGTGGTGGTGGTGTCGCTGCCTTCGCTGCGGGCCTTCCAGTCAAGCGGGAAGGTGCCGAGGTGCGACGACGAGAACGCGACCGTCCCCGATCCCTCGGTGAGCGATCCGGTCCACGTGGCGGCGGCTTCACTGGTGACGGGCATGGGGGTCCTCCGGTTCTCGCGCTGCGGGGTGAGCAGCGGCACTCCGGGCCAGCCTATCGAGCCGCCGGTCCCCGGGGAACCGGGTCAGGCGGGCCTCGTGTTCCGTCCGAGCAGGCCGGTGCGCTGGAGGATCAGGTAGAGCTGGCAGCCCAGGCAGAACGAGAAGGCGGCGTTCAGGAACGCAGCGACGAAGGCCGCACCGGTGGCGACCGGCAGCGCCCAGGGGACTCCCGCGAGGTGCAGGACGAGGCCGGCACCGACCACGACGAGTCCGACCCCCTGCGCGAACCGTGGAGGTCGCGGGTCCTCCAGCTCGGAGGGTGGCGCGAGGCGCGGGCGGACGACGCTGCGGAACAGCGCACCCCATGGCGCGGTCGGCGGTGACACGACGCTCCAGAGGAAGAGCAGCGCGATCACGAGCGCGAGCAGGCAGCCGGGGTCGGTCAGTCGCTCGAGGGGTGAGGCGGCGACGATCGCCCAGTCGCCCGCGGGCTCGGTCCGGTGGGTGGAGACGCCGGTCAGCGCCAGGAACGTGGCGATGAGCAGCAGGACGCTGGTGATCGTCGCGGCGAACCGTGGTCCTCGCGGGTCGATGCCGGCGGGAGCGGACATGAGACCTCCGGGTGTGGTCACGCCGCAGCGACGGCGTCAGTGAGGGCGTGCCGCTGCGGCACGCCGTGGAAACGGGCGACGACCTCGCCACTGCCGTCCACCACGAGGGTGGTCGGGGTCTGCAGCACGCGGTAGCGGCTGGCGAGGTCGGGACGCGTGGTGAGGTCGATCTCGACGTGGCGCAGTCCGTCCTGTTCCGCGGCGTAGCTGCCCAGGAGTCGACGGACCTGTGGGCACTTCGCGCACAGCTCGGTGCTGAACTGCACGAGTGTCGCGCGTTGCCCGAGTGGAGTCCCCGCGTCGGCAGGATCGAACCGGACGACTCCGGCGCGGCGCTGAGCGCCCTCGCGGTGGCGCAGCACGGCGCCCGCGACGACCGCGGCGCCGAGCAGCACCGCCACGACGGCGAGGGCGAGCACGGGCGACATGCGTCGAGACTAAGCGCGCGCGAGTCATGCGGGCCCGCATGTTTCCGCGGATGACGCCCCGGCGGCACAGCGCAGATCCGCCCTCGGGGCGAGCGGGCCGGGTATCCTGACTCCCATGAGCGCCCCCGTCCCGACCCCGTACGAAGACCTGCTCCGCGACGTCCTCGAGACGGGGACGCACAAGAGCGATCGCACCGGCACCGGGACCACCAGCGTCTTCGGCCGTCAGATCCGGTTCGACCTCTCCCAGGGCTTCCCGCTGATCACGACCAAGCGCGTGCACTTCAAGTCGATCGCCTACGAGCTGCTCTGGTTCCTCCGCGGCGACTCCAACGTCGGCTGGCTACAGGAGAACGGCGTGACGATCTGGGACGAATGGGCGGACGCGGAGGGTGACCTCGGACCCGTGTACGGCGTGCAATGGCGTTCGTGGCCCACCCCGGACGGGGGCAGCATCGACCAGCTGTCCGAGGTGATCGAGCAGATCCGTCGCACCCCGGACTCGCGACGCCTGATCGTGTCGGCGTGGAACCCCGCCGCCATCCCGGACATGGCTCTCGCGCCGTGTCACGCCCTCTTCCAGTTCTACGTGGCCGACGGCAAGCTCTCCTGCCAGCTGTACCAGCGCAGCGCCGACATGTTCCTCGGCGTGCCCTTCAACATCGCGTCCTATGCCCTGCTGACGATGATGATCGCGCAGCAGGTCGGGCTGGAACCGGGCGACTTCGTCTGGACGGGCGGCGACTGCCACGTGTACGACAACCACGTCGACCAGGTGCGCGAGCAGCTGACGAGGGAGCCCTTCCCGTATCCGACGCTGCGCTTCGCCCGCACCCCGGAATCGATCTTCGACTATCGCTACGAGGACTTCGTGGTGGAGGACTATCAGCACCACGCGCCAATCAGGGCGGCGGTGGCGGTATGACCTGGGTCGGGCTGATCTGGGCGCAGGCCCACGGTGGGGTGATCGGCGCCGAGGGCGGCATGCCGTGGCACGTTCCCGAAGATCTGGCGCACTTCAAGGAGATCACGCACGGAGCGCCCGTGATCATGGGGCGCAAGACCTGGGATTCGCTGCCCGAGCGGTTCCGGCCGCTCCCCGGGCGCGACAACCTCGTCGTCACGCGCCAGCAGGACTGGGCGGCGGACGGGGCCTCCCGTGCCGCGACCGTGGCCGAGGCCGTGCGCGGCCGCGACAGGGTGTGGATCATCGGCGGGGCGGAGATCTTCCGCCAGGTGATCGGCGACGCCGACAGGCTCGAGGTGACCGAGATCGACCTCGACGTCGACGGCGACGCGTTCGCGCCTCCGACGACGGGGTGGCGGCTCGTGGACGAGGGGGAGTGGCAGACCTCGCGCACGGGCGTGCGGTATCGCTTCCTGGGGTACGAGCGCTGATGCCCACCGCGCTCATCACGGGAGCCAGCGCCGGCCTCGGCGCGGAGTTCGCGCGTCAGCTCGCCCGACGTCGGGGAGACCTCATCCTGGTCGCCCGCTCGGCCGACGCGCTCGAGGCCCTCGCGGCGGAGCTGCGCAGCGAGTATGGCGTCGCGGTCGAGGTGCTCGTCGCCGACCTGTCGGAGGAGGAGGGCGTCTCGCGCGTCGCCGAGCGCCTGCGGGACACGTCCGATCCGGTCGATCTGCTCGTGAACAACGCCGGCTTCGGACTGCCGTTGCAGTTCGCGGACAACGACATCGACGACGAGGTGCGGCACCTGCGTGTCCACGTGGAGGCATCGATGCGCCTCATGCACGCCGCACTCCAGAGCATGCGCGGCCGCGGAGGACGCATCATCAACGTCGCGTCGGTCGCCGGGTTCATCTCCCGGTCGACGTACTCGGCATGCAAGGCGTGGCTGATCGGCTTCAGCCGCTGGGCGAACGCGGAGTACGCGCGCGACGGCGTGACGGTCACGGCGCTCTGCCCCGGCTTCACGCACACGTCCTTCCACGAGCGCATGGGCCTCGCGGTGGGGCAGGAGGGGGTTCCGGGTCTCCTGTGGCTCGACGCCCCGTCGGTGGTGCGCACCGGTCTTCGTGATGCCGCCCGTGGGAAGCCCGTGTCCATCCCATCGCTCCGCTACAAGGTCGTGGTCGCGGTCGCCCGAGTGCTCCCGCAGTCGCTGACCTCCGCCGTGGCGCGGCGCGGGCGCGTCTGACGGTCTCAGCCGAAGCGTCCGAGCCGGATGCTGGCCAGGGCGAGGGCGGCGATGGTCTCTCCATCGGTGATCCGTCCGTCCGCGATCATCGCGAGGGTGTCCGCGAACGGCACCCACGAGACCGACTCGATGCCCTCCTCGGCCCGGGTGCCGGTTGCTTCGTCCACACGACGGATCGCGCGTGCCAGGAACACGTGCTCCGTCGCGACGGCGATCCCGTTGAGGGCGTTCATGGTGCCGAGCTCGGTCCAGTCGTCGGCTGTGTGACCGGTTTCCTCGAGGAACTCGCGGCGCGCGGCAACGACCGGCTCCTCGCCGTCGGTGCCGCCCGCGGGGATCTCGAGCGACGGCCCCACGGTGTAGCGGTCGAGGGTGACGAGGCACACGCGGTCGTCGGCGTCGACCGCGACCACGAACACGGCGGGGTGCTGCATCTCGACCACGCCGTAGATCCCTCGGCCGCTCGGACCGGTGACCTGGTCCTCGCGTACGCGGATCCAGGGGTTCTCGTAGGCGAGGCGCGACGCGTGCGTGATCCATCCCATGGCGTGAGCCTAGGCGGCACGGTCCGCGGCCGCGCCACGTGACCCGATACGCTGGTGTCATGACGCACTCGGGCAACCCTTTCGGACAGGTTCTCGTCGCGCTCGTCACTCCGATGACGGCCGACGGCGAAGTCGACTGGCCCGCCGTCGAGAAGCACATCGATGGCGTGATCACCGCGGGAGCGGACGGCATCGTGGTGACGGGAACGACCGGCGAGACCTCGACCCTGACGGACCCCGAGAAGCTGAAGCTGGTCGAGGTCGGCAAGTCGGTCTCCGCCGGCCGCGCCAAGATCATCACCGGCGGTGGATCGAACGAGACCGCGCACGCGATCGAGCTCTACAAGGCCAGCGAGAAGGCCGGTGCCGACGGCATCATGATCGTCACGCCGTACTACAACAAGCCGACGCAGGCCGGCATCCTGACGCACTTCCGCCTCGTCGCGGACGCCACGGACCTTCCGGTCATCCTGTACGACATCCCCGGTCGTACGGGCGTTCCGATCAAGTACGAGACGATCCTCCGCCTCGCGAAGCACCCGAACATCCTCGCCGTGAAGGACGCCAAGGGAGACTTCTCCGAGGTGAGCCGCGTGCTCAACCAGACCGACCTGATGTACTTCTCGGGCGATGACGCGAACGTCCTGCCGCATCTCGCGATCGGTGCGACAGGGCTCATCGGGGTCACGGCCAACATCACGGCCACGCCCTACCGCACGATCGTGGATGCGGTGAACCGGGGCGACCTCGCCACCGCCACCGCCGAGCACAAGCGCCTCGAGCCTCTGGTGCGCGCCGTCATGACGCACGTCCCCGGCACGGTCGCGGCGAAGTACATCCTGCACGGGCTCGGTCGCATCTCGAGCCCGCGCGTCCGGCTGCCTCTGGTGGGCCCGGAGGAGTGGGAGGCCGCGCTGATCGAGGACGAGCTCGATCTGGTCGCCGGGGTTCCCGGTGCGGACTTCTCGAACTTCCGTCCCGACCGCAACGCGGCCGCGGGCGGCGCCCTGCCGAAGGTGCACGGCACGACGCGCTGAGTCGCGTCCCCATGAACGAACGGACGCGCGAAGTGTCCGACTGAGGAGACAGCATGTCCATTCCCCTGGCCGAACCGTCCGCTCTCGACGAAGGAACGCTGCGGGTCATCCCGGTCGGCGGCCTCGGCGAGGTCGGCCGCAACATGACCGTGTTCGAGTACGACGGCAAGATCCTGATCGTCGATTGCGGCGTGCTGTTCCCCGAGGAGCACCAGCCCGGCGTCGACCTGATCCTGCCCGACTTCGAGCCCATCCGCGACCGTCTCGACGACATCGTCGGCGTGGTGCTCACGCACGGGCACGAGGACCACATCGGCGCCGTGCCGTACCTGCTGCGCCTGAAGAGCGACATCCCCCTGATCGGCTCCGGCCTGACGCTCGCGCTCGTCGAGGCGAAGCTCAAGGAGCACCGGATCAAGGCGTTCACCCTCACCGTCAAGGAGGGGCAGAAGGAGAGGGTCGGGCCGTTCGACCTCGAGTTCGTGGCCGTCAACCACTCCATCCCCGACGCACTCGCCGTCGCGATCCGCACGCCGGCGGGCATGGTGCTCGCGACGGGCGACTTCAAGATGGATCAGCTGCCGCTGGACGGCCGCATCACCGACCTGCGCGCGTTCTCGCGGCTGGGGGAGGAGGGCGTCGACCTCTTCCTCGTCGACTCCACGAACGCCGACGTCCCCGGGTTCACCCCCACCGAGCGCTCGATCGGGCCGGTCCTCGACCAGGTCATCGGCAAGGCCCCGCGCCGCGTCATCGTCGCCAGCTTTTCCAGCCACGTGCACCGCGTGCAGCAGGTGATCGACGCCGCGCACGCGCACGGACGGCGCGTCGCCTTCCTCGGTCGCAGCATGGTGCGCAACATGACCATCGCCGAGCAGCTCGGCTACCTCAAGGTGCCCGCGGGCGTGCTGATCGACTTCAAGAAGGCCCGCGACCTGCCCGACGAGCAGATCGTCTACATGTCGACGGGGTCGCAGGGCGAGCCGATGGCGGTGCTCAGCCGCATGGCGAACCTCGACCACGCGATCGAGGTGAGCGAGGGTGACACGGTCATCCTCGCCTCGAGCCTCATCCCCGGCAACGAGAACGCGGTCTACCGCGTGATCGACGGTCTCACGAAGCTCGGCGCGAACGTGGTCCACAAGGCGAACGCGCGGGTGCACGTGTCCGGCCACGCGGCGGCGGGTGAGCTGCTCTACTGCTACAACATCCTCAAGCCGAAGAACGTCCTCCCGGTGCACGGCGAGTACCGCCACCTGATCGCCAACGCCAAGCTCGCGCAGGACACGGGCATCCCGGAGGAGAACACGATCATCGCCTCCAACGGCACCGTGATCGACCTCAAGGACGGCGTGGCTCGCGTGAGCGGACAGCTCGACCTCGGGTTCGTGTATGTGGACGGTTCGACGGTGGGCGAGATCACCGACGCCGATCTGAAGGACCGGCGCATCCTGGGCGAGGAGGGGTTCATCTCGGTCATCGTCGTGGTGGACGCGGCGACCGGTCGCATCATCTCCGGCCCCGAGATCCACGCCCGCGGCGTGGCGGAGGACGACTCGGTCTTCGACGACGTCGCGCCGAAGATCGTCGCCGCGCTCAAGGAGGCTTCGGGCAACGGCGTGCGCGACACGCACGCCCTCTCCCAGGTCGTGCGCCGCACGATCGGCCGCTGGGTCAACCAGAAGCTCCGTCGCCGCCCGATGATCGTGCCCCTCGTCATCGAGGCCTGACCCCGGATAGCCGCGGAAAGCCGCGTCATTGCGCGGAGATGTCGGCTGTTGGACGTAGCGTGGGAGCATGGCCAGGAGCACCACGAAGACCGAGCGCGCGTCGACGACCGCGTCGTCGCGCCCCAAGCGGCAGTCGGCTTCCAAGGCGGCGCCTGCACCCAAGAAGTACGTCGACGAAGCGGACAAGCCTCCGGTCGCCGTCCGCGCCTGGAACGGCCTGGCGCACGCGGTCGGCGGTCTCTTCCGTGCGTTCGGGCCGGAGACGCTCGAGAAGGACGACCGTCGCGACGGCTTCCCGTTCTTCCTGGTGATCCTGGCGGTGCTGGGCGCCGTCAACGAGTGGTTCTTCATCGGCAACGAGATCGCGGCGAACATCAGCGCCTATTCGGTCGGTCTGTTCGTCGGCCGGGTCGCGTTCATCATGCCGGTGCTGTTGCTCCTCCTGGCCGGCTGGCTCTTCCGGCACCCCTCCTCCGTTCACGACAACGGGCGCATCGGGATCGGCTTCGGCCTGTTCGTGCTGGCGCTGTCGGCGATCTTCCATGTGGCCGGACCGCGGCCCCATCCGAACCAGGGGATGCCGGCTCTGAGCGAATCGGGCGGTCTCCTCGGCTGGCTCCTCGGACAGCCGGTCTCCTACCTCACCGACATCCCCGCCTACGTGCTGCTGTCGCTGCTGGTCGTCCTCAGCATCCTGATCCTGACCAAGACTCCGCCGAACCGCATCGGTTCGCGTCTCGGCGACCTCTACGCGTGGATGTTCGACGCGGAGCGCCCGGAGAAGCCGACGAAGGACGCGGCGGCGATCGACGAGGCCGACAAGGTCGACGATCCCGACGTGCTGCCCTGGTGGCGCCGAAACAAGACGGGCCGCGAGGAGGATCCGGACGAGGGGACGCTCGGTTCCGACGACATCACGGCACTGCTCACCACGAACGAGCCGACGCCCGCGTACGACCAGGCGATCACGGTCGCCAATCCTTCGGAGGCAGCCACTGAGGTGCTCTCCGACGTCCGGTCCATCGCCGACTCCCTCGCTGAGCAGCAGACCACGGCCCTCCTCGACGACGAGTCCGACACGGGCGAGATGCCCGAGCTCCCCGGGCTCGACGGCTTCGGTACCGAAGGGCCGGGGGAGCGGGGGCCACAGGCTCCGGTCGCTCCGTACATCCTTCCGTCGCCCGGCGTGCTCTCCGAGGGGCCGCCCTCGGTCGCGCGTTCCGACGCGAACGACCGCATCGTCGAGCAGATCACCAGCGTCCTCGACCAGTTCAAGGTCGACGCGAAGGTCACCGGCTTCTCCCGCGGCCCGACGGTCACGCAGTACGAGGTCGAGGTCGGTCACGGCGTCAAGGTCGAGAAGATCCTGCAGCTCAGCAACAACTTCGCCTACGCCGTCGCCTCGAACGACGTCCGCATCCTCTCTCCGATCCCTGGCAAGAGCGCGATCGGCATCGAGATCCCGAACACCGACCGGGAGACGGTGGCCCTCGGCGACGTGCTGCGTTCCGCCGCAGCGCAGAAGAGCACTCACCCGCTCACGATCGGCGTCGGCAAGGACGTGGGCGGCAACTTCGTCGTCGCGAACCTCGCCAAGATGCCGCATCTCCTCGTGGCCGGCTCCACCGGCTCGGGTAAATCGAGCTTCGTGAACTCGATGATCACGAGTCTGCTGATGCGCGCTCGCCCGGCGGATGTGCGCATGGTGCTGATCGACCCGAAGCGCGTGGAGCTCACGAGCTATGCCGGGGTGCCGCACCTCATCACCCCCATCATCACGAACCCCAAGAAGGCGGCTGAGGCGCTGCAGTGGGTCGTGAAGGAGATGGACATGCGCTACGACGACCTCGCGTCGTTCGGCTTCCGTCACATCGACGACTTCAACCGGGCGGTCCGCGCCGGGGAGGTCGAGGTGCCGGTGGGCAGCGAGCGGGTGCTCAAGCCCTATCCGTATCTCCTCGTCGTGGTGGATGAGCTCGCCGACCTCATGATGGTCGCGCCGCGTGACGTCGAGGATTCGATCGTCCGCATCACCCAGCTGGCCCGTGCCTCCGGGATCCACCTCGTCCTCGCCACGCAGCGTCCGAGCGTCGACGTCGTCACCGGTCTCATCAAGGCCAACGTGCCGTCCCGGCTCGCGTTCGCGGTCACGAGCGTCACCGACAGCCGCGTGATCCTCGACAGCCCCGGCGCCGACAAGCTGATCGGTCAGGGAGACGCGCTCTTCTCGCCGATGGGCTCGTCGAAGCCCTTCCGCCTGCAGGGTGCGTGGGTGGACGAGAAGGAGATCGACGCCGTCGTCAAGCACGTCACGCGTCAGGCTCGACCGGAGTACCGCGCCGATGTGCAGGAGGCGATGGAGCCGAGCAAGAAGAAAGAGGTCGACGAGGACATCGGCGACGACCTCGAGCTCCTCCTCGCCGCGGCCGAGCTCATCATCTCGTCGCAGTTCGGATCCACGTCGATGCTGCAGCGCAAGCTCCGTGTCGGGTTCGCGAAGGCCGGCCGGCTCATGGATCTGCTCGAGTCGCGTGAGGTCGTCGGCCCGTCGGAGGGGTCGAAGGCCCGCGACGTGCTGGCCACCCCGGAGCAGCTGCCGCAGGTCATGGCTCGCCTTCGCGGCGAGGACGTGCCCGCGTCCGCTCCGAGCGCCGGCGCACCGGCCGCCGCACCTCCGTCGCCCGAGCGCGACCCGATCGCGGGGCAGTACGACGGGCTTCCGGTCGTGGAGGCGGAAGGCGATGAAGACGCCTGGGGCCTGACGGGACGCGACTGATGGCCATTCCCCGGCAGCTCCCCAACGCGATCACGGTGGCGCGGATCCCGCTCGCGGTGGTCTTCTTCGTTCTCCTGCTCCTCGGTGGCACCTATGGAATCCCGGATCCGGTGGTGCGTTGGATCGCCGGCATCCTCTTCATCGTGGCCATCTCGACCGACTGGGTCGACGGGTATCTCGCGCGTCGCTACGACATTGTGAGCGACTTCGGGAAGCTGTGGGATCCGATCGCCGACAAGCTCCTCACGGGGGCCGGCTTCATCGGGCTGGCCATTCTGGGCGAGGTCAACTGGTGGATCGTGATCGTGATCCTCGTCCGCGAGTGGGGGATCACGATCCATCGTCTGGTGGTCGCGAGCGAGCATGTCGTCGCTGCCGCCTGGATGGGCAAGATCAAGACCGCGTTCCAGGGCGTGGCCCTCGGCTGGGCGTTGTTGCCGCTTCACGTGTGGATCGGTCTCGGTCCGTGGACGACCATCACCTTCGTGCTCATGCTGATCGTGCTCGTCCTCACAGTGGTCAGTGGAATCGACTACATCGTGGCGCAGGTACGCGGTTCGCGACAGCGGTCATGACGTCGTTCACCCCTGAGATGGTCGTGGGCGCCCTGCGCGCGCGCGGCTGGACGCTCGGGGTCGCCGAGTCGCTGACCGGCGGCGCGGTCTGCGCGGCGCTGGTCGCCGTTCCCGGAGCCTCCGTCGTTCTCCTCGGCGGCGTGGTCGCGTATGCGACGCCGGTCAAGCATTCGCTGCTCGGGGTGGACGCCGAGCTGCTCGCGACACAGGGACCCGTCCATCCCGAGGTGGCGCGGCAGATGGCCGAGGGGGTTCGCCACGCCGTCGCCGTCGACGGACGGTCGGCAGACGTCGGTATCTCCACCACCGGGATCGCCGGGCCGCAGTCGCCGGACGGTCAGCCGGTCGGGACCGTCCATCTGGGCGTCGTCACTCCGGAGGGCACTCGCACGGAGGCGTTCGTCTTCGACGGCGACCGAGCGGCGGTGCGCGCGCAGTCGGTGGCGATGCTGGTACGAATGCTGGCTGAGGCGGTCGGGGAATACGAGCCGACAGCCGAAGGTTGATACCGATGTGCTCACATTCAAACCACAGAGTGCAAGGGTAGATTCTGTGCAGGCCAGGAGGGCTAGACTGGCTGTCTCTTCGAGGGGAACCTCGATCGAACACATGGGGAGGAGGTTCCGATGATTCTTGTACGACAGGAAATCGGCGATGTGCTGAGGGACTTCCGCCTGCAGAAGGGGCGCACCCTCCGGCAGGTCGCAAGCAAGGCGTCCGTCGCGCTCGGCTACCTCAGCGAGGTCGAACGCGGACAGAAGGAGGCGTCGAGCGAGATCCTCGCCTCGGTCGCGGAGGCCCTCGACGTTCCCATCTCCACCATCATGCGCGAGGTCGGGGATCGCATCTCCGTCCTCGAGGGCATCCAGGTCTTCCCCGACGTCGTTCCCGACGATCTGGTCGCCTCGGTCGAGCCCGAGCTCTCGCTGCACTGACCACTCGGCCGGGTGACGATGCGACGTAGCGAATTCCTTCGCGCCGTCGACGCGGAGTTCCAGGCGCGAGGGCCGTCACTGGTGAACGACCTCAGTCTGACGGCGGTCAACGGCCGTACCGCGAGCGAAGCGCTGGCGGACGGCGTGCCGCCCCGGGAGATCTGGCTCGCTCTGTGCGAGGAGATGGATGTTCCGCTGTCTCGGCGGCACGGCGTCGGACGGCTGGAGCCGCGGAGCCGCTGAGTTGCTGCTCTCGTTCTCCGGGGTGTGCGGAACTCCGACACGCCGCGTTGCGTTGTTGTCGAAAATCTGTTCGAACCGGGCGTAGTCTTCTGCACAAGTGGTTTCGATGCCTGGATCATCACAGACCTCGGGTGGGCCGATGCAATGTCGGTGGCTCGTCCTAGCGTGAGGACCAGGCTGAAGAAGCCACACGCCTTGTCGGAGAGTTCCTTCCAGCCGGAAGAGCCGCGACAGCCTACAGGCGGCATCACACGCGCAGAAGGAGCACACCATGCCATCACCCGCCGACCGCGAGAAGTCCCTCGAGACCGCCCTCGCGCAGATCGACCGTCAGTTCGGAAAGGGCTCGGTCATGCGGCTGGGCAGCGATGAGCGCGCCCCCGTGGCAGTCATCCCCACCG
Source organism: Microbacterium sp. K41 (assembly GCF_004794395.1). NCBI lineage: Bacteria > Bacillati > Actinomycetota > Actinomycetes > Micrococcales > Microbacteriaceae > Microbacterium > Microbacterium sp. K41. The sequence goes on from NZ_SSDO01000526.1 coordinate 19,997, forward strand.
GCTCCATCGCCCTCGACGTCGCCCTCGGGGTCGGAGGCCTGCCGCGTGGCCGCATCGTGGAGATCTACGGCCCGGAGTCCTCGGGTAAGACCACACTCACCCTGCACGCCATCGCCAATGCGCAGCGCGCGGGTGGTATCGCGGCGTTCATCGACGCGGAGCACGCGCTCGACCCCGACTACGCCGCGAAGCTGGGCGTCGACATCGATTCCCTGCTGGTGTCGCAGCCGGACACCGGTGAGCAGGCGCTGGAGATCGCCGACATGCTCGTGCGGTCCGGTGCCATCGATCTCATCGTCGTCGACTCGGTCGCGGCCCTCGTGCCGCGAGCCGAGATCGAGGGTGAGATGGGCGACTCCCACGTGGGTTTGCAGGCCCGGCTCATGTCGCAGGCGCTGCGCAAGCTGACGGGTGGGCTCAACCAGACCAACACCACGATGATCTTCATCAACCAGCTGCGCGAGAAGATCGGCGTCTTCTTCGGATCGCCCGAGACCACCGCCGGTGGAAAGGCGCTCAAGTTCTACGCCTCCGTGCGCATGGACATCCGACGGATCGAGACCCTCAAAGACGGAACCGACGCCGTCGGCAACCGTACGCGGGTCAAGATCGTCAAGAACAAGATGGCCCCGCCGTTCAAGCAGGCGGAGTTTGACATCCTCTACGGCGTGGGGATCTCTCGCGAGGGCAGCCTGATCGATTTCGGCGTGGAGCACGGGATCGTCAAGAAGTCTGGCTCGTGGTACACCTACGACGGCGACCAGCTGGGGCAGGGCAAGGAGAACGCGCGCACGTTCCTTCTCAACAACCCCGACATCGCCCTCGCCATCGAGACGCAGATCAAGCAGAAGCTCGGCATCGGTGCGCAGCCCGCGCCCGCGTCTGCGGACGAGCTCGCTGAGCGTCGCCCGGCCTGATGAACGAGCAGCGTGGGGGCGATCCGGAACGGATCGCCCCCATCATCCCGCTCTTCGGAGGGGCGCCGTCTCGGCAGCCCTCACGACGGCCTACCCCGCCCGACCATTCGGGGGTGGACGCGCCGGCATCGACTGACGGCGCCGCGTCGTGGCGCTCGACCTGGCATCAGGCGCCGTCCGACTTCCCGCAGGAATCCGACGCGGGCACGCCGAGCGAACGGCATCCCGCACGCGGCCGACGCGGGCGATCGACAGCGGGCACCCCGGTCCCTCGGCTGCGCGCGATCGACGAGGGGACGCTCGGCGGGGCGGATGCCGAGCGGGGAGACGAGGACGGTCCCACCACGGAGGAGGTCCGTGTCGCGGCCGAAGAATCTCTGCTCCGCAAGCTTCGCACCCGCTCGTTGTCCGTCTCCGAAGCGCGCCTGGTCTTGAGAGGCCACGGGGTGGAGGCGAACGACGTCGACGACCTGATCGAGGATTTCTGCCGTCGCGGTTACCTCGACGACGCGGTGCTCGCCGAGATGCTCGTGACCTCGGGCGCCGAACGAAAGGGGCAGGGGCGTGTCGCGCTGTCCCGTGCGCTCGCCCAGCGCGGGATCCCGCGAGAGGTGATCCATGCGGCGCTGGAGGAACTCCCTGACGACGATGCGGAGCGGGCGCTGGAGTTCGCTCGCACCAAGGCGCGGTCTCTCAGCCGACTCGACGCCGACACGGCGCTTCGTCGCCTCACGGGTCAGCTGGCGCGGCGTGGTTATGCCGGATCGGTCGCGATGACCGCCGCCAAGACGGCGCTGCGCGAGGCGTCGTCCGGTGGTTCCGGGTCCGGCGTGCGCTTCGTGGATTCCGACTGAGGGCGCCGCCCTGAGCGCGGTGACGGGGCTCGTACAATGGACAGATCATGACTATCCCCCGCAGTGAACCGACGATCATCAGCGCCTCATCGGCGGCCGTCGACGACGACGGGCGACAGCGATCGTATGAGGTGCGTACCTTCGGGTGCCAGATGAACGTGCACGACTCCGAGCGGCTGTCCGGTTCGCTCGAGAGCGCGGGCTACGTCCCTGCGCCCGCGGGCAGTGAAGCCGACGTCGTCATCATCAACACCTGCGCCGTGCGCGACAATGCGGCGGGCAAGTTGTACGGCACTCTCGGACACCTCGCCGCGGTGAAGCGTCGGAAGGCGGGCATGCAGATCGCCGTCGGTGGCTGTCTCGCACAGATGGACAAGCAGGCGGTGCTCGACAAGGCGCCGTGGGTCGATGTCGTCTTCGGAACGCACAACATGGGCTCCCTGCCCGGCCTCCTCGAGCGCGCCCGCCACAACGGAGACGCAGAGCTGGAGATCCTCGAGTCGCTCGAGGTGTTCCCGTCCACGCTTCCCACCAAGCGCGACTCCGCCCACAGCGGTTGGGTGTCGATCTCGGTCGGCTGCAACAACACCTGCACGTTCTGCATCGTGCCGAGCCTTCGTGGCAAGGAGAAGGACCGCCGCCCGGGCGACATCCTCAACGAGATCCGGCTGCTGGTCGAGGACGGCGCGATCGAGGTCACCCTGCTCGGCCAGAACGTCAACTCGTATGGTGTGGAGTTCGGAGACCGCCAGGCCTTCGGCAAGCTGCTGCGCGCGGCCGGGCAGATCGAGGGCCTGGAGCGGATCCGATTCACGAGTCCGCATCCGGCCGCCTTCACCGACGACGTGATCGACGCGATGGCCGAGACACCGAGCGTGATGCCGCAGCTGCACATGCCGCTCCAGTCGGGCAGCGACCGCATCCTCAAGGCCATGCGGCGTTCGTACCGCAGCGAGCGTTTCCTGGGCATCCTCGACCGGGTGCGGGCACGCATCCCGCACGCGGCCATCACGACCGACATCATCGTCGGGTTCCCGGGTGAGACCGAGGAGGACTTCGAAGACACGATGCGGGTGGTCGAGCAGGCACGCTTCTCCGGAGCCTTCACGTTCCAGTACTCGATCCGGGAGGGCACACCGGCGGCGACGATGGCGGATCAGGTTCCGAAGGCCGTGGTGCAGGCCCGCTACGATCGCTTGATCGCACTGCAGGAGCGCATCTCGCTGGAAGAGAACCAGAAGCAGGTCGGCCGCGAGATCGAGGTGCTCGTGTCGACCGGGGAGGGCAAGAAGGACGCCGAGACCCACCGCCTGACGGGCCGAGGCGAGGACAACCGTCTCGTGCACTTCGAGGTCCCGCCGGGGTCGGAGCTTCCGCGCCCGGGTGACGTCGTCACGGTGACGGTCACGCACGCCGCGCCGTTCCACCTGCTGGCCGATGACCCCACCGGCGCGCCTCTGCGCATCCGCCGGACACGGGGCGGAGATGCCTGGGACCGCTCGCAGGCGGAGTCGTGCGCGGTGCCGTCACCGAGTGCGAGCGGGTCGAGCGCCGTGTCGCTCGGGCTTCCGACGCTGCGCGTCGGCGTGTGACCGCGCCGCGACTCTGGGCGATCGTCGGTGCCACGGGCACGGGCAAGAGCGACCTCGCCCTGGACCTGGCCGAAGCGCTGCGGCGTCAGGGCAACCCGGCCGAGATCATCAACGCCGACGCGATGCAGGTGTATCGCGGCATGGACATCGGCACGGCGAAGTTGCCGACCGCCGACCGTCGTGGCATTCCCCATCATCTCCTCGACGTGCGAGAGGTCTCGCAGGATGCTGCTGCCGCTTGGTATCAGCCGCTGGCGCGTGCGGCGGTGCGCGACATCCAGGAGCGCGGCGGAGACGCCATCCTGGTCGGCGGCTCGGGTCTGTACGTCTCCAGCGTGATCTTCGACTTCGACTTCCCGCCGCGAGACCCGGCGGTGCGGAGGCGGCTGGAGCTCGAGTTCGAGGCCGAGGGGATCACGCCGTTGCTCGAGCGACTGCGGCTCCTCGATCCGACCACGGCGGAGCGCGTTGACCCCAGGAACAGCCGACGGGTCATCCGTGCGCTCGAAGTGGTGGAACAGGGGAGTGCTACGCACGGGGCAGCGCTTCCCGATGCGCCGACGCTGTGGATGCCGCAGACGCGGATCATCGGCCTGCGCCTGGACCGCGAGCCGCTCGTGCGCCGGCTGAACGACCGGGTCGACCGCATGTGGGCGCAGGGGCTGGTGGCGGAGGCCGAGAGTCTCCGTGGGCGTGGCCTGGAGAGCGGCACCACGGCTTCCCGCGCGATCGGCTACGCCCAGGCGCTGGGACAGTTGGACGGCCGGCTCACGGAGGCGGAGGCGATCGCGGAGACGCAGGCCCTCACCCGCCGGTACGCCCGCCGTCAGGTGTCGTGGTTCAAGCGTTACCCGCAGCTCGAGTGGCACGACGTGCCGACCTCCGCGGAGCAGCTTCTCGCCGACTGACGAGTGTCGGTGCCCGGTGCAAGACTGCGCGCATGGCCACTCACTTCTACACCGCCTCCAGTCTCGATGGGTTCATCGCCACGCTCGACCATTCACTCGACTGGCTGCTGAGCCAGGACATCGATCTGGAGGGGCCGATGGCGTACCCGTCGTTCGAGAAGAACGTCGGCGCCCTCGTGATGGGGGCGTCCACCTACGAATGGGTGATGCGGCACGAGGAGCGACAGTGGGGGTACACTCAGCCGACGTGGGTGCTCACGCACCGCGACCTCGAGCTGCCCACGGGGGCGGCCGTCGAACTCACCAGCGACTCCGTGAGCGAAGTGCACGCCCGCGCGGTGGCGGCGGCGGAGGGCCGCGATGTCTGGATCGTCGGCGGGGGAGACGTCGCCGGGCAGTTCGCCGACGCCGGGCTTCTCGACGAGGTCTGGGTGCAATACGCCCCGGTCACCCTCGGGTCAGGTGCACCGCTTCTTCCTCGTCGACTCGATCTGGAGTTGCTCGAGGTCGCACGCAACCGCAGCTTCCTGTGCGGGCGTTATCGCGTCGTCCGCGACGAGGGGGAAACGAACCGTCCCTAGACTGGGAGCATGGTCGCATTCACCAAGGGGCACGGCACCGGCAACGACTTCATCATCATCGCCGACCCCGATGGGCAGCTGCCTCTGTCACAGGAGCAGGTGGCTGTGCTCTGCGACCGCCACTTCGGCATCGGCGCAGACGGGGTCCTGCGGGTCGTCCGCTCTGCGTCCCTTCCGGAGGGCGCTGCGGCGCTGGCGGAAGAGCCCGCCGCGGAGTGGTTCATGGACTATCGCAACGCCGACGGCTCGGTCGCGGAGATGTGCGGCAACGGGATCCGCGTGTTCGTGCACTATCTGGTGCGTTCCGGTCTCGCGAGTATCGAGCAGGGCGCGACGCTGCCGATCGGTACCAGGGCCGGAGTGCGCGACGTGACCCGCAGCGCGAACGGCTACCAGGTCGACCTTGGGGCGTGGCGCCTGTCGGGCGACGACCCACTCGTCCGTGCGGATGGGCTCACCGTGACCCGCCCCGGCCTCGGCATCGATCTGGGCAACCCGCACGTCGTGGTCGCGCTGGCATCCGAGGCCGAACTCGCGCTGCTCGAGCTCACGCGTGCACCCGAGCTCGAACCCGCCCTTCCTGCGGGCGCCAACGTCGAGTTCGTCGTCCCGGGTGAACCCCTGGTCCGCGACGGCATCGGCCATGTGCGCATGCGGGTCTCCGAGCGCGGCGTCGGCGAGACGCTCAGCTGCGGAACCGGTGTCGCGGCGACGGCCCTCGCCGTGCGGTACTGGGCGGGTGCGCAGGCGCCGAACAACTGGCAGGTCGAGGTGCCCGGTGGCACACTGGCCGTGCGGATGTTCCCGGCGGAGGACGGCGAGCACGTCGCGCTCTCCGGGCCTGCGCAGCTGGTCTTCCAGGGTGAGATCGACCTGCTCTGAGGCGCGGATCAGACCAGCGCGATCGGCTCCGTCGGTGGCGTGCCGTGCTTGCGGACCTTCAGGATGCGGTAGCCCTTGCCGGTCGCGGTGCGGAAGACGCTGAAGCCGGGGTGGAACGTGCTGGCGATCCACCGCTGCAGGGAGTCGGCACCCAGATTGCGCTGCACCACGAGCCAGGCATCGCTGCGCTCGTCGAGCCGGGGGATCCACCGTTCGAGAAGCCCGTGGAGCTCGTTCTTCCCCACGCGGATCGGCGGGTTGGAGCGGATGGTGCGGAAGGTCACGTCGTCGGGAACATCTCCGGGCAGCGCGGCGTTGACATTGGTGAGGCCGAGCGCGGAAGCATTGCGACGCACGAGGTCGAGCGCACGTTCATTCACGTCCACCGCCCAGACGGTGGCGTGCGGTGAAGCCAGAGCCATCGACAGGGCGATGGGTCCCCAGCCGCTGCCGAGGTCGAGAAGATGGCCGCCGGGCGGAACGGGCGGAGTGTTGGCGAGAAGGACCGCGGTTCCGGCATCGAGCCGATCCGGGCTGAAGACCCCACCGGCGGTGGTCATCTCCAGCTCGCGCCCTGCCATGGATACACGGATCGTGCGCAGGTTCTCGGGGCTTGCCGGGGCCGCAGTGAAGTAGTGGTCGGACCCCATACGGTGAGCGTACCGGACGGTGCGGGCTAAGGTTAAGGCTCGCGAGGAAACCAGAGACAGGAACGGATGACGGAGACGAAGATCCCCTCCACCGACGACCAGACGGTCGACCGAGTGCTTTCGAACGCGGAGAAGCGATCGGAGGTCCGCGTCTTCGGCGCCGCCCAGGCCCTGCAGGACGAGGCCACGGCCGCGCACTCGCAGACCGACGGTCAGCAGTGGGACCTCGAAGATCGGCATGCGCTGCGTCGCGTGGCCGGACTCTCGACGGAACTGGAAGACGTCACCGAGGTCGAGTACCGACAGCTACGGCTCGAGAACGTCGTGCTGGTGGGCGTGTACCCGCAGGGGGCGCAGGAAGACGCGGAGAACTCGCTGCGCGAGCTGGCCGCGCTGGCCGAGACGGCGGGTGCCGTGGTCCTGGACGGCGTGCTGCAGCGGAGGCCCCACCCGGACGCCGCGACCTACCTCGGACGAGGCAAGGCGCAGGAGCTGAAGGACATCGTGGCCGCGGTCGGGGCAGACACCGTCATCGCGGATACCGAACTGGCGCCCAGCCAGCGTCGCGCCCTCGAAGACGTCGTCAAGGTCAAGGTGATCGACCGCACGACCGTGATCCTCGACATCTTCAGCCAGCACGCGAAGAGCCGCGAGGGCAAGGCCCAGGTCGAGCTCGCGCAGCTCGAGTACCTCCTTCCGCGGCTGCGCGGATGGGGTGAGTCCATGAGCCGCCAGGCCGGTGGGCAGGTCGGCGCAGGCGGCGCGGGGATGGGATCGCGCGGCCCGGGTGAGACGAAGATCGAGCTGGATCGTCGCCGCATCCGCACGAAGATGGCGCTGCTGCGCAAGCAGATCCGCGACTTCGCGCCGGCTCGCGAGGCCAAGCGGGCCGAGCGCAAGCGCAACACGATTCCCTCCGTCGCGATCGCGGGCTACACCAACGCCGGCAAGTCCAGCCTCCTGAACGCCCTGACGAGCGCCGGCGTGCTCGTCGAGAACGCCCTTTTCGCCACCCTCGACGCGACCGTGCGCCGATCGGCGACCGAGGACGGCCGTGTCTACACCCTCACCGACACGGTGGGTTTCGTGCGGAACCTGCCGCACCAGCTGGTCGAGGCTTTCCGCTCCACGCTGGAAGAGGTCGGCGACGCCGATGTCGTGCTGCACGTCGTCGACGGGTCGCACCCCGACCCGGCCGGCCAGCTGCAGACGGTTCGCGACGTGATGGGCGACGTCGGGGTGCGCGACCTGCCGGAGCTCGTGGTCTTCAACAAGGCCGACCTGATCCCCGAGGATGAGCGTCTCGTGCTGCGCGGCCTGGAGCCGCACGCGCACTTCGTGTCGTCGCGCTCAGGGGAGGGCATCGACGAGCTGCGGTCCGCGATCGAGGCGGCGCTGCCCCAGCCCGCGGTCGAGATTCGTGCGGTGGTCCCGTACGACCGGGGCGACCTCGTCGCCGCGATCCACGAGACGGGCATGCTGCTCTCCGTCGAGCATCAGGAGCAGGGAAGCGCCGTGCACGCCCGGGTGTCCGAACGTCTGGCGGCCGAGCTGGCGCCGTTCGTCGCGGAGGGGTGAGCTCCGCGCTCAGCGGGCGAGGAAACGCGCCTCGACGGTTGCCGAGATGACGATCTCCTCCGGCTCGTACTGCATGGAGGGTGCGGCGTCGGCGGCGAACGCGACCGCTCCGCGAGCCTTCATCAGGGGCGTACCGGGGCCGGGGTGGCCGGGGGCGATCAGCCCGACGTCGGCCAGTTCGACGGGCGAGACGTGATGGAGGCCGACGGCACCCGCGTACGCCTCGGCGCGCAGCACGGCGGCCTCCACGGCGCGGGCCGCGACCTCGCGTTCGACACGGGTGCGGGTCTCGGGGGTGAGGTGCCAGTCCACCCAACCGACCTCGACTCCCTCCCGCGCTGAGACCTCGGTGACCCACAGGGAGAGCTCGCCGTCCTCCGCGAACGTCGCGGTGAAGTCGACGCCGGCCATGTAGACGGGCGCGAGGCGCGAGCCATCGCTGCTCCACGGGCGCTCCGCCCGGACGCTGAGGTTCGCGCTGCTCCAGTCGAGCGCTGACCCGGTCTTCGTGCGCTCGGCGAGGTCTTCGCGCACGGGTTCGGAGAGACGCAGGGCTTCGTCGACCACGGGGCCGCGCTCCGGCCCCTCGGCACGGACGGAGACACGGACGGTGGCACGCTCGGGGTGGACCCGCACTTCGTGCTCACCACGGACGGTGACGATGACCTCGCTCATGCGCCGACTCTACGCGAGCCGGTCGGGGCAGGGGCGGAATGGCGAAGGGCCTCCGAACGTTGTAACCTGTGATGCTCGGGTGCATGTCGCCCGGCCTGGTAATTCCACAGTGTGACAGCGGCTCCTTCGCGAGAAGGGCCACGGGGCTGATCGGTTTCGACAGCGCCTGTGAATCCACGAGAAGCGGGCCGAGGATGCAGAGTTATCTCGTAAACGCTCTCTGCAAAACAATAGTTGCCGAATCCAAGCGCAACGACTTCGCCCTCGCTGCCTAAGCGAGCCCGATAGTCCGTCAGACCGTATGTGATTCCGATACGGATCCTGGCGTCATCTAGGAATCTTGCTGCGTGACGGCGTCTGGACGTCACGCGGGACTCTTCCCAGGCTGGGCTCGTCGACTTAGGTGTCTGTGACAAAGGTCGGAGCCGAGCAGAACGCTTCCACAGACTGCGCCCGGAGAAGGCGTGGAGACTCAGCGTTGGACGGGGGTTCGATTCCCCCCAGCTCCACGAATGGTGTCAAACATGTGTATCACCACACTTCAGGTGGGGGTTCAGTATCGAAGACACCATGTGTATCATCCGAGACAAGTTCAACGTCTCGGAGAACGGTCGCTGTCACCAGTGGAAAAGTCATCGCGCGCGCGGTCGACCGCCCTGTTCGTCAGGGTGGTCGACCGCGCGCGCGTTTTCGATATCCAAGTGAACGGCCGGACGATACCTGCCGCCGAACTGAGGCGACTCCTCGACAACGCGCGCATCCCCGACGGCACCCCGTACCTCACCGACAGCGCGGGACACTTTCATACGTTGCGAAGTGTGAACGCCTACCTCCTTGACGCGGCCCGGCAGCGCGCATATCCCATGCGCACCCTGCGCAACAACCATGCTGGCGCCCTCGTCGGCCTCCTCAACTTCATCCGGGAAACCTCGCCGAACGCTGATCTCGTTGACACCACCACCGAACATCTCAATCAGTACAAGGAACGTCGGCTCCAGACACTGGCGGGAAGCTCCTGGAACACCGAAGTGAGTGACATCGGGCTCTTCTTCGCGTACGCCCGCGACAAGGGATGGCTACAGACCGACCCCGTCCCGCGATGGGGCACCCGCCAACGCAACACCCTGAAATCCCCGGAGAAGGAAACCCGGCGCATCCGATTCCTCACCGAAGAGCAACTCGCCTTCTTCCTCAACCATGGGCTCCGCGGCGATGACGTTCCCGACGACCGACCCGAGTACCCCGAACGTGACTACACCTTTGGCCTCACACTCGTCAGCACGGGTCTTCGCCGTGAGGAGGCTACCTACCTCCTGGATCTCGACATTCCCACAAACCTCCCGCGAGGAAGCCACATCTTCGAGCGAATCGGCAAGGGCAGCAAGCCGCGCGACGTCCACATCATCGATCACCTCGCTGACGTCATCGACCACTACCGCCGCGGCGAACGCGAATACATGGTCGAACGCGCCCAACCCACACTCCGCAGCCGCCGCCGCAACGGCACCCTCACTGTCGCTGAACTTGTCCCCACCACCAACGGAACCGCGCTCCGCATCGGCGCGAGACTCATCCGACCCAACCGCCTCCCCAATTCCCTGCGCCGCACCGCTGTCTGGATCCGCGACGACGGCCTCATCGACCCACTCGCACTCTTTCTCGCCGAAGGCGGACAAGCGCCGGCAATCGACCGATTCAACCGTCTCTTCTCCGACGCCAACCACCGCGTCGCAAGCTTCGGCCCCCACGAGCATGCGCCACCCGCTCACATAACTGTCGCCCCGCACATCCTTCGACACACCTTCGCGGTCCGCACCCTCGCAGCTCTGATGCGCGAGGGAAGGCAGACTCAAGGCGACCCTTACGCGTTGCTCGCAAGCCCGCTACTCGTTGTTCAAGAACTTCTCGGGCACACCAGCCTCAGCACAACAAACCGCTATCTGTATCACGCCGAAACCTATACGGACCAGGTCCCGAATGCTCTCCGCGAGAGCCTCGTCAAGCTTGTCAGGGGCCTCTGACGTGGCTGAGTACATCGCGGAGTACCAGACTCCGTACGGCTACAAACGCTCGCGCATCAATGCGGGAAGTCTTCCGACGCCCGAACTTGCTCAGGAGTTGGCTGCGAGATGGGTGGAGAGCGCTGTGATCAACCCCAGCGCGGTCTCGACCATCCGAACGGCGATCATGCGCTTCTGTAAACACATGTCGTCGGAAGTGGGGTTCGACAATCGCACGGATTCGCTCAAACACCTCCGCAGGCGGCACCTCAATTCTTGGGAAGCTTCTCTGCTTCGTGAGCAGGCGATGAAGCAGACAGATACGACGTACAGATATGCCGTCAACATGTTCGCTTTCCTGCGCTACATCGAGGATCGTTTCCCGGGAACTATCCATCCGGAGGTACTTGACCGCGTCCGCGAACCGACTCGGCTCCGCCACATCCGGCGTGAGCCGCTTCCTGATTTCTCCGAGGATGAACTCAATCGGATCAAGGCGGCTGTCCGAAACATCACCTGGCGAAACGGTTCTTGGACGACGAACGCGAGCGCAGACGTTCTCATTGCCTTCCAGATTGCACTATGCATCTCGACGGGAGAACCCCCCGAGGTCATCCGAGGAATCACCCTTGACGATATCTCCGCAAGCTCCGCTGACCCGCGAAGCGTGGGCATGGACACCGAACGGATAGCAGTTGCAGGTCTAGCTGACAGCTATACGGTCGTTCTCCGAAAGAACAGGGCACATATCGTCGAAGAAGTCACTTGGCGTCGCAACAGAGAACCCACCACGCTACGTTATCTCGACGCGCTCATCCGATTGGGGGCTCCGCTTCGCCGCGCGGCGAAACTGCACGCTCTCTGGATCATGAAGGACGAGTGGGGAAACATCATCCCCGCTCCTTGGGGTGATTTGAGCTTGTCGGGCTGGCTCTTTAGACACGTAGCGGGAGTCATTTCGACTCCCCACGACACCCGCCGCTTCCGCAAGTCGGCTATCGCCGCCGAGATCATCGCGGAACCATCTCGGCACCTCCGCACGCAGCGGCGGCACACCCAAGAGATGCTCTTCGACCACTACACCAACAGTCCAGCTCTCCGACTGGACGCAGGCGAACGGTTCGTCAGATCCATCTCAGAGCTGCGCGACCGTGCACTGGGGCCGACGATTGATACCGGCGACGGAGTCGTGCAGCTCGACCCAGTCACGGGCGAGGTAGCAAACGTCGACGAGAACGCTCTGCGGGGGAGCGTTGCAGGTGCACTCACTGGCTGCCGAGACCCGGAAGATTCTCCACATGCACCGCAAGGAGAGGTATGTCCGATGTCGCGGATGGGAACGTGCTTCACCTGTCCGAATGCCATCATTACCGTCGAACACCTGCCGGCCGTCGTCCTCGTCAACGCCGTTTCTGCGCCCGATGCGGCGGTGAACCCCACCACGTGGCAGAAAGTATGGGGGTTCATACACGCAGCCACAGCCACGATCTTGCAGATGTTCCCGCGCGACGCGGTGAACGATGCACGCCTGCATACCGATGAGGTTCTCGTAGATCTTGGTCTCCGCCATGAAATGAGAGGACCAACTGATGCGTGAACCAGTTCCACATACTTCTGGCAGATGGCGCCCTCCTATCTCGCCGAACGACTTCGTCCACGAGGATCTACCAGCGGGATCGCAGTTCGGCGATGACGTGTGGGACTTCCAAGGCATCCGCCCCTTGGGGCATCCCAGTCGCTGGGCGCGATTCACGAGGGTCCCGGAGGGCTATCGTCACGACGTCAAGCTTCACGCTTTACTGCAGGGGCGGCCTCACCATCCCACAGCGGTGCTCGCTGGCGTCCTGATCCGTAAGAAGGTGGGAACAATGGCAGCGGTTCTAACGGCGTTGGACGATTTCGCCGTGGTCACCGCATGGGGAGAACGCAAAGGCCTACACACGTTCAGCGACTGGACACCAGAGCTCGCCGAGGACTTCCTACGCGACCTCCGAATGGGCGAGCATCGCGAAAATGGCAGACCCCACGGTCCCTCGTCAGTGCGCGGCTTCGTCTCGCTCCTGAAGAGGGTAAGCATTCTCTCGCCACTCGCCCAACATCCGCTTCCTTTCCAGCCCTGGCCTGCGCAGACCGCCGCGAAAGTTGCGGAGGAGCCCACCGGCGGGGGCAACAAGACCCCGCCGCTGCCATGGGAGGCATGGCAACCCCTCATGGTTGCCGCGGACATCATCATCTCTCGCCTCTCTCCGCTCATCATCGAGATGCAGAACGCGTTCCGAGCAGCGCGACCGAGCGACGACCTCAGTCGCGGGGCTACCCGTCAACGAGCGATTGATATTTTGCAGCGCCACCTCGACGAGGGTTACCTGATCCCCTTGCACACTGGCGTCGGTCGCTCCAAGCACTTCGCGCGCGGCGATGTCAACTATTCACAGATCTGGCGCACGCTCGACATCAGCGAGAACATCCGCAAACGCACAAGTCATCACTTCACGCCGGCGGCGCTCCAGCTCATAGATGACGCCGTCGCAGCGGGGAAAACCGAGTATGGCGGTCTCATGTCTACTAGCGCCACCTGGATAGGGGAGATAGGCCTGGCGGAGGCAGAACACCTCCCCGGAGTGCTACGAGCTGCGTGTTACATCATGATCTCCAGCATGTCCGGTATGCGGGACAGCGAACTTCAAGCGCTTCGTCGCGACGCGTTCGACGTTTCAGCTGTCATTCCCTCCGTGGAGTCCATGACGTACAAGAGCAAAGGCGTAGGAGGGGAAACCCGCTCCTGGTGGGTGCCGTCCGTAGTTGAAAACGCAGTCAACATCCTGGAGCAGCTCAGCTTCACCGAACGACTGTTCTCTCGCAGCGGTAAGACAGGGGAAGGCGGGAATGAAGGCGAGTACGCTTTTGCACGCGATCTCAAGAGCCTCATCGCCTTCGTCAACGCTGCCCCGGGGGAGCGTATCGGGCGAGGAGAGGACCTTGGGTTCAAGCCCATCACTCTGCGTCCACGCGATGCTATCAACGCTACGTCCTTGCGGCGGACGCTCGCGGTCTACGCCGCCACCTATCCCGGGGCGGAGATCGGCGTGGGGATTCAGTTGGGCAAGGCCTCACTTCGCGCGACCAGCGGATACGTCCGAGACCAGAACCACGCGGCGACGCAAACCATCACGGACGAGCGAACGCATGCCATTCGGAAAGACCTCAAGCGTCTTCTTTTCTCCGGCGAATCCATCGCCGGCCCATCCGGCGACTATCTCGAGAACATTCGAGTGCAAGTCATCGCCGATCCCCATCGAGCAGACCAGATCATCGCTCGGGTGGCCCAGAACTACACGCTCGGGGTTGTCAACGATTGCGCCTACCGAGAGAAGACCGCCGCTTGTGGACCCGGCGGACCGAAGCTCGCGGACCACGTGTGCTTCACCACCGATTGCCCCAACGCAGTGCTTCACGGTGCTCACCTCCCGATCTGGGAGACCCAGCTCGTCCGCCACGACCACGCATTGGACGCACCAAACCTGCACCCTGGGCTTGAAGCGAACCTACGGCGCGAAAGAGCGAAGATCGTCAGAGAAATACGGGCACTTCGCCCGGTCGAGGTACTGGAGGAGGAAATCGAATGAGGTCCAACGCCAGTGCGGTGAGCGACGACGTGCTCCGCCGCATCGCGGATGCCATCAGCGAGATCGCAAGTAACGACGAGATGCAGCGGACCAAGAGGCAGATCGAGAGACTCTCCAAGCTGTCTCACCCCACCGTCGCTCGCGCTTTTGCGCAAGACCTGCGCGAACAGACACCCTTCGCTATCAATGCGCGGTTCGCCGAGTTGAACCCTGTCAACAGGGGACTTTCGCCGAAGCAACAGGCCGAGAGACGAGAGAAACAGGATCTCGACGCCGCCCGAGAGCGCATCCTTGAACTCGAGACGGAACGTGACGCCCATCTTCAGGCTCTCTATGCATACTTCGTCGCTACATCTACCGATGAGCCGGACCCGACGGTTGTTCCCATCAACCGGGGTGTGCGCAAGGCCGACGGGCGCTGAAAGGGCGCATTTGACCGCACCGCATGGGACCCCCGCGTCATATGTTGTTCTCCCCGCAGGCTTCGCTTCTCTCATGGCGTGCTGAGGTGCAAGTGAGTGTCCTTATCAGTTGCCGTCGAACCGTGACGGCGCAGCGCCTGCGTTCTATCATCGTCGTATGGCGATGATAGAACGCGACTTGCTTGAGTTGGACGCGGAGGCGACAGACGCTTTCGCACACCTGTTCCAGGCGTTCGCTGACCCAACGCGACTGGCTATCGTTCAGCATCTCTCGTCCGGAGAACATCGAGTGCGAGACCTCGTTGAGCACATGGGATTCGCGCAGTCGACCGTGAGCAAGCACCTTGGATTCCTCGTTGAATGTCGTCTTGCTGTCGCTCGACCCGACGGTCCAGCGACGTGGTACGCCCTTGCGCATCCCGAGGCTCTGCGAGTCGTGATGGTTGCCGCAGAAGCGCTCCTGGCCGCCACCGGAAAAGACTTGGTGCTGTGTGAGCACTTACGAAGTGAGAGAGAAGGGGCAGCGTAATGGGTGCGGGACATGACCACGGGCCAACTATGACCGAAGAAGGCATGCCTGGGGACTTTCGCCGCCGGCTCTGGATCGCTTTCGCCATCACTGCTGCCATCGTGGCGGCGCAGGCGGTTGGCTCCGTCATCACCGGCAGCCTCGCTCTGCTCACGGACACGGCGCACGCCATCACCGACGCGTCAGGACTTCTCGTCGCGCTCATCGCGGCAACGTTGATGCTGCGCCCGCCGAGCTCGAAGCGCACCTGGGGCTTTCGGCGGATTGAAGTGATAGCAGCACTCGCTCAAGCGGCGCTGCTCCTGGCGGTCGGAACCTACGCGGCAATCGAAGGTATCCGTCGCCTGTTCGAGCCGCCAGAAGTACCGGCGGGGGAGTTGCTCGTCTTTGGCATCATCGGGCTCACCGCCAACATCGTTGCAATCGCGGTGCTCGCATCGAGTCGAGGCGCGAACTTCAACATGAGGGCCGCTTTCCTCGAAGTTCTCAACGATGCTCTTGGTTCACTCGGTGTCATCGTCGCGGCCATCGTCATCGCGACGACAGGGTTTCAGCAGGCAGATGCTCTCGCAGGAATACTCATCGCCGCTCTCATCGTCCCTCGCGCGTTCATGTTGATGCGTGAGACCGGCAGTGTTCTCATGGAGTTCACTCCCAAAGGCCTGGACCTCGAGGACGTGCGGGCACACATTCTCAAGCTCGAGCATGTAGTCGATGTGCATGACGTTCACGCATCCACCGTGGCCACTGGGTTGCCCACGCTGAGCGCGCACGTCATAGTTCGCGACGAGTGCTTCCAGGACGGACACGCGATGACGGTGTTGGCTGACATTCGGGAATGTGTGGCTGAACACTTCGAAGTTTCGGTCGCGCACTCGACCTTTCAACTCGAGACCGAGACGGTCGCCGACCACGAGTCAACGTCTGTCCGGCATGCATAGGTGGACGCGGCTTACCGCGTTGCCTCAAGGTGATGCTGCTCCGATACGCGCCGAACGCTCGCTCTGGCACTCGCTGAAGCACAACTTCAGTGGTGATGCGTCCAAACCCCGAACTTCCGTCACGAGGTCCGTCGACTCGGCAACCGAAGTCGTCACCGCGAGAATCCGATCCCGTGGCGTCGGGCGGCACGGACGCCATTGAGGATGACGATGACTTCGGCGACCTCGTGGACAAGGACGACACCAGCGAGGCCGAGAACGCCGAACAAGGCGAGGGGGAATAGAACGACGATGATGGCCAGGGCGAGTGCGATGTTGATGGTCATGATGCGGCGTCCGCGGCGGGCGTGGGCGAGGGCTGCGGGGATGAGGCGAAGGTCGTTGCCGGTGAAGGCGATGTCGGCGGATTCGATGGCCGCAGCTGAGCCTTTCACACCCATCGCGATCCCGACGGTCGCGGTGGCAAGGGCGGGGGCGTCGTTGATGCCGTCGCCGACCATGGCCGTCGGACTCTCCGTGACGAGGGCCGTGATGGCGGCGGCCTTGTCGGCGGGGAGTTGCTCGGCGCGTACGTCGCTGATGCCGGCGCGGGCGGCGAGGGCGTAGGCGGTTCGCTGGTTGTCGCCGGTGAGCATGACGGTGCGTATGCCCTGCGCGTTCAGCATGGAGATGGTCTCGGCGGATTCGGGGCGCAGTTCGTCCCGCACGCCGATGAGGCCCGAGACCTGACCGTCGGTCTCGACGACGACGACGGTCATACCGTCTCCGGCCATCTCGTCGGCGGGCTTGGTGAGCTCACCCAGTTCCGAGAGCCAGCGTGCGTTCCCGACCCGCACGTGGGTGGAGCCGACGAGGCCGGTGAGGCCGTGGCCGGCATCTTCGACGACGTCTGTCGCTGCGGGGATGTCGGACGCGGCGCGAGTGATGGCGGCGGCAAGCGGGTGGGTGCTCGTGATCTCGAGGGCGGCGGCGAGGGAGATGATCTCCTCGCGGGAACGTCCGTGAGCAGGCACGACGGCGACGATCTCCGGCTCGTTGCGCGTGAGGGTGCCGGTCTTGTCGAGGGCGACGGTGCGGATGGTGCCGAACTGTTCGAAGGCCTCGCCGGACTTGATGACCACACCGAACTTCGAGGCCGAGCCGATGGCGCTGATGACCGTCACCGGAACGGCGATGGCTAGTGCGCACGGGGACGCGGCGACGAGCACGACGAGCGCCCTCTCGATCCACAGGCCGGGATCCCCGACGATGAACCCGAACACGGCCACGAGGGCTGCGATGATGAGCACGGCCGGCACGAGCGGGCGGGCGATCCGGTCCGCCAGGCGGGCCCGCTCTCCCTTGCGGGCGTGCGCCTGCTCGACCAGCTCGACGATCTGGGTGAGGGAATTGTCGCGGCCGTCGGCGGTTGCTTCGATCCGCAACGTCGCAGCCCCGTTCACCGATCCCGCGGGGACGGCGTGTCCCGGTCCGACCTCCACCGGGATCGACTCGCCCGTCACGGCAGACGTGTCGATGCCGGAGCGGCCCTCGACCACCACGCCATCCGTCGCGATCCGTTCTCCCGCACCGACGACGAGGATGTCGAGCTCGCGGACCTCCGCGGCGGGGATCGTCATGTCACCGTTCAGGCGCGAGACACGCACGGTCTCCGGGATCAGCGACAGCAGCGCGCGTAGTCCCTCCTTCGCCCGATCCATAGCCCGATCCTCGAGAGCTTCGGCAAGCGAGAACAGGAACGCCAGCGCTGCAGCTTCGCCCACGTGGCCGAGAGCTACGGCGCCGATGGCGGCGATGGTCATCAGAAGGCCGACGCCGAGTCGGCCCCGCACCAGGCGGCGGATCGCCCCGGGGACGAACGTGTACGCACCCGCGAGGAGTGCGACCGTCTGGAGGACAAGCGCCGGAACCGGTAGTCCGGACCACTCGAAGACATAACCTGCCAGCAGCATCACGCCGGCAACCGCGGATGGCAGGAGCGCGGTGTCGCGCCAGAGCGGTGGCCGTTCTTCGTGCTCAGCGTCCCCGTGCGAATGATCCGCGTCGCGGGGGGAAGCCGGTCCGCAGCAGGCGTCGTCCTCCAGGAGCGGCGTTCGCCTCGATGATGAAGAGGACGTGATGGGGTCGGGTCCGCAGCAGGCGTCTGCGGCGGCAGAGGGCTGGCGTAGCTCGAGCCGACGGACTGTTCTCGTCTGGCGTGGCTCGTCCGGGCCGCAGCATTCCTCGCTCATCGGATCTCCTCCATCGCCCTGTCGGTAGGCGCGCAGCATAGAGGCACGTCACAGTTCTCGTCTGTGCAGGCCTCTCCGTCGTCGACCGCGAGGACCGTGTTCACCAGCAGAGTGATGGCTCGAGTCACATGCGGATCCGCGATCTCGTACCGCGTCTGACGTCCCTCAGGCGTCGCGACCACGATGCCGCACCCTCGAAGACACGCGAGATGGTTCGACACGTTGGTGCGAGACAGATCCAGTGCCTCGGACAAGCGCGCCGGGTATCCCGGCCCGGAAAGCAGTTCCAGCAGAATCCGAGAACGAGTGGGGTCAGCCATGGCGCGCCCCAATCGGTTCATCACGTCGAGACGAGAAGCAATGGTCAGCATGCAATGACTATACAGTGTTTGCTGACTTATCATTCAACAGAGCGGTGCGCTCGAGCTCTGGGTTCGGGTGTGGAGTTGCGCCGGGCGACCGCAACGTAGACTGGAGAGGATGATGCTGCGCACGGACACCGGACGCTCAGCGCACGTCCCCCGCGGGCCGCTTGCGATGAGGGTGCTCTTCGGGATCATTATTGCTCTGCTTCTCACGCTCGGCGTCGCGAACACTGTCCACGCAGAGACTGCGACGTCGGCCACAGCGTCACCGGAAAGCTTCTCGTTGTCGAGTGAGCACGACGAACGAGATCAGTCCGCGGTGTCCTCTGCTGGATCATCTGATGTCGCCGCCGCTGTGTGCGTAGTCGGTGCGCTTCTGGGCGTGCTGGTGTTCGCCCGACTCGCCCGCGCGCGGCTCCGCACCCAGATGCAAGCCCCTTCACGAGACTCCGCGCACCGCGCATCGATTCCGCGCATTCAGGGACCACATCTGCTGCGCCCTGACCTCGCGCAGCTGCAGATCTCCCGAACCTGACTCTCCGGCTCAATGCCGCCTTCATCCGTGCCATCGCGCGGATGCGGATCGACGCACGTCGTCGACAGCTTGGAGAGATGACTTGGAGAACACGCCCCTCACCCCGACCCCCGCCGAGGTCTCAGTCAATCGGCGCGCCGCTTCGCGGAACCTAATCCTCGGAGCCGTCGCACTCATCGGCCTGCTCGCGACATTGTCGGGATGCGCGTCCACTGTCGCATTGAAACCTGCGACAAATGCGAACGCCCCCGAATGCGCCGACGTGACGGTTCGGCTCCCCGCAGCCGTCGGAGAGTTCACCGGTCGCACGACCGATGCCCAAGCGACCGCCGCATGGGGAGACCCGACCATCGTCGTCTTTACCTGCGGGCTCGAGCCACCAGCACCGACGACGCTGCAGTGCGTGACCATCAACTCCGTCGATTGGATCGTCGACGAACAAGATTCCCCCTACCTGCGCTTGACGACCTACGGCCGAACGCCCGCAGCCCAGGCCTACGTCGATACGACGAAGCTCTCCGCGGATGCCGCGTTGCAAGCCCTCGCACCCGCGGTCCAGATGCTGCCGAAGACGTCCGCCTGCTCCGCGCCGGACACAGCGTCATCGGACGACGAGGACGCGCCGACCACGGGCGGCTCCGGAGACCTCCCGTGAACGCCAGCGGGCTCCGACTGGCCGGACCCGCCCTCCTGCTCACCTCAGCGCTGGTCGCGCTCCTCCTGGGATTGGTGATAGGTGGCGGGGCTGATCCACGGGTCACCAGCGACCCCGGCGCGGTCGTCCGGTGGGGACTGCCGGTCGCGAAGCTCATCGTCAACCTCGGGGCGGCGGTCATGGTGGGATCGGCCGTCCTTGCTGCGTACGCTCTCACACAGGGCGAGAAGGAGGTCGATACCGCCCTGGATGTCGCTTCCATCGGTGCCGCAGTGCTCACCATCGGCGCAGGAGTCACTGGTTATCTCACCTTCCTGTCATCGTTCAATCCTGAGGTGTCACTCGGCCCGGGATTCGGTCAGCAGTTCGGCAGATTCCTCCTCGAGACGGAGCTGGGTCGCGTCTGGCTCATCACAACAGTGATGGCCGCGATACTCACGGTGATCTCGTATGCGTTCCGGGGATGGGCGGCCGCGCTGTTGCTGACGTTCCTTTCGCTGGCGTCGCTGGTCCCGATGGCCACGCAAGGTCATTCCGGAAGCCTCGCCAATCATGATGCCGCGGTCATGTCGCTCGTGCTGCACATCACCAGCGCGGCGGTATGGCTCGGCGGTCTTCTCGCGCTGGTCTTCCTCAGGCCGTCTGCGCGCGAGCACCGTCTGCGGGCAATCGTCGAGCGATACTCGACCATCGCACTCGTCGCTTTCGTGGTCGTCTCCGTGTCCGGAGTCGCCCGCGCGATGACGTCTGTCAGCGGCTGGCGAGAACTTCTCAGCGCGTACGGAGGTGTGCTCTTGGTGAAGGTGGTGGCGCTCACGCTCCTCGGCGTCGTGGGTGTCGCGCACCGTCGGTGGTACATCCGCCGTGGGGTCGGAGAGCGGGCACCGTTCTGGACGTTCGTCACCGTCGAGTTCGCGGTCATGGGCATCGCGAGTGGTGCCGCAGCGGCACTCGCCCGCACGCCAGCGCCGGCAGACACCTCAGCTCCGGCGCTGACGACACCGGCTGAGATCCTCACCGAAGCGCCGCTTCCGCCCGAGCTCACACTCGTCCGTTGGCTGAGTGGGAACGACGTGAATCTCCTGTGGGTGATGGTCGCCGGTTTCGGAGTCTTCTTCTATCTGATGGGTGTCCGTCGCCTGCGGCGTCGCGGCGAGGCGTGGAGCGGCCTGCGCACGTTCGCCTGGATCAGCGGGATGGTGCTGCTGGCTTGGGTGAACAGTGGGGCGGTCGCTGTCTACTCCGACTACCTCCACAGCGTCGACGCGGCGGGACGGATGCTCATGCTCCTCGTGGTTCCCTCCCTCCTCGTGTTTGGCGCGCCATATCGCCTGGCATTGGAGGGAATCACCAACCGCACCGATGGGAGCCGTGGAATCCGCGAGTGGCTGCAAGCAGGGGAGCGCTCGCGGATCGTCCTCTTCCTGCGCCACCCCATCGTCGCGATGTGCACGTTCGCTTTTATCGTGTGGGGCGTATCCGCCACTGGCCTCTTGCGCGATTCCCTCGCCGATCCCTTGGTGCATGAATTGCGCGTCGTCGCGCTGCTCGTAGCGGGAAGCTTGGTGACCGCTGGGATCCTCCGTCCTGCCGGCACATATCCCCGGCGGATGCGTGTAGTTGTCGTGTTCGGATCGGCTGCCGCGCTGGCGAGTGTAGGCAGTTGGGTGCTGCTTCAGAGCGGCCTGATTGCTGCGAGCTGGTTCGGGGCGATGGGTCGTCAATGGGGCCTGGAGCCGATGGCGGACCAACAAGCAGCCGGCATGGTGATCCTGCTCTCGGCACCGATGCTGCTCCTCTTCGGCCTCAGCGTCGACTACATACTCAGCGGGCACTCCACCCGCTCATCACCGGAGGTCGACCGACCCCTCCACTCCACTCGAAAGGCCATCTCATGACATCCGTCTCCACCCGAATCCGCCGCGTGAGCGGTGCCGTGTGCGCCGCCGCTGTCGCAATCGTGCTGCTGACCGCAACCCCAGCCTCCGCACATGACAATCTCACCGACGCTGTGCCATCGGCGGGCGAGACAGTCACCAACCTCGACACAGTCGCACTGACTTTCAGCGGGGAGCTCATCGACTTCAGCCAGACGAGCTTCGCCCAGGTGCAGGGCCCCGACGGGCTCTTCTACGAGTCGTCGTGCTCCACCATCGAACTCAACGTGCTCACCACCCCCGTCGCCCTCGGAGCGTCGGGCACCTACACGGTGCTCTGGAACGCTGTGTCCAGCGACGGGCACCCCATCTCCGAGTCATACCAGTTCGACTACGCAGCGGATCCGACGGCGACCGTCGCACTCGGTTGGGATGCACCGGCGTGTGGGAACGAAGGCACCCGTACTCAACCAGGAGCGGCGCTGACCAGCACCCCGACGCCGACCGACGACACCAACTCGGCGGCGCCCACACAAGATACCGACCGAGAGCCGCGCGCTGACGGGGCAGATGAGAGCGTCGTGGCCCTGGCGGTCGTCGGAGGCGTCGTCGTGCTGGGAGTTCTGGTGATGGCGACCGTGCTCGTGGTGCACCGTCGACGCAAGCGCGCGGAGTGACCGAGTGATTACGGCTCATTCAAAGGAAGAAGTAAGAGCGACGATTACAATCGAACCGTGTTCCACTCGATCCGGGTCGCCTGCCACGGGCGGCCGGATCGCAGCCAGATGATAATGCGGCTCATTAGCATCATCGGGCTCACGCTCCTCCTGATCTTCGCCGTCGGCGCAGCCGAGCACGGAAGTGCCGATGTCACCACGGCGTCGACCACGGCCAGCACGTCGCTCGACGCTGATGAATCAGGCACTGACGCAGCCGCTGCGGCACCCGCCGGCATCGTGATGCAGCTCGCCACGGGCGCTGCACAAGTAGACCCGGTCACGGGCGCTGTGCTGTGCGTCCTCGGTCTTCTCTGCGGACTCGTCGCAGCGATCATGATGTATCGGCTGCTCTGGCGCACGACAGCCGTGGTAGCGGAGACCCACGCGGCTCAGCCGCGAACGAGTGCCGCTCCGAATCGCATCCCCCTGCGGCAGACCTCGCTGACTCTGGCGACGCTCGGCATCTCCCGGACCTGACCCGTCGAAGCGTCGCGCCTCGCGCGTGCGCATCCCATCGAGCACCCGCTCGACCTTCGACCGTGTCGACAGTCCTTGGAGTACCTGATGAAACCCGCCGTCAAAGCCGGCCTCGCTGCCCTTGCCGTAACCATCGTCCTGATTATCGCCGCGGTAATCGTCGTCATCATCAACCAGCAGAACACTGCGCCGCCAGAATCCGAGAACGGAAGCTCTACGGCGCAGGTGCTCCGCGAGAACTCACACGTTCTCGATGACGGGGGAGACGGGGCAGTCACCGTCGTCGAATTTCTCGACTTCGAATGCGAAGCGTGCGGAGCCTTCTACCCGGTGGTCGAAGACCTCCGCGAGCGCTACGACGGCGAGATCACCTACGTCATCCGCTACTTCCCTCTACCGGGTCACCTGAACTCCAGGAATGCCGCGTTCGCCGCCGAAGCGGCTGCGCAACAGGGACGCCTTGAAGAGATGTATCGCAAGCTCTTCGAGACGCAGGCTCAATGGGGGGAAGCCCAGGAATCGCGAGCGAGCCTGTTCCGTGGCTTCGCTGAGGAGATCGGCCTGGACATGGCCGCTTACGATGCCGCGATCTCGGATCCCGCGACGGTCGCGCGAGTCGATCTCGACTACAACGACGGTCAGGCACTGGGAGTGAGCGGAACTCCGACGTTCTTCGTGAACGGCGATGCCATCACACTCGAGCGCTACGACGACCTCGAGAACGCGATCCTCTCAGCGGGTAAGGGAACATGACACTCCTAGGCCTCTCTCATCGTCGAGTCATCATCGTCGGCTCCGGCCACGCTGGTCTCTCCGTCGCCGCCGAACTCTCGCGCTCGGGCCTGAAGCCGCAACGGGATTTCGCCGTCATCGACAGCAATCCCGACGGGCGTCGTTCGTGGGCGTTCCGCTGGTCGTCGATGACACTCCTGACAGAGGCCGGGCGGAGCACGGTCGCCGGGCGGCATCTCACAGGCGACCCCTATCGACGCCCGTCACCGCGAGAGATCGAACAGCATCTTCTCGACGTCGAGGCCGCCTTGGGCCTCACGACGCTGTGGGGCATCAGAGCGACAGGCGTGGACCGTCTGGGGGACGGATCCACTCTGCTTCTGTCAACGAACGAAGGGCCGGTGCAGACGCGCAACATCGTCTGCGCGGCCGGGTCCGCGGCTCGACCTCGGATCCCGAGCTGGGCGGTAGACGCCGCGGTACCGGGGATCATGGTTCATAGCGCCGACTATCGCGGACCGAGCCAGATTCCCAGCGGTGACGTGCTGGTCGTCGGAGCCGGCCACAGCGGCCAAGAGATCGCGCGCGAGCTCAGTCGTACGCACCGCGTCACGCTGTCGTCCCAGCCCTCGGCGGTCTCCGCAGCTCGACCGGCACGACGCGGCGTCGGGCGGCGTCGGGCACTAGCGCGAGGTGGGGCAGCGCTCTCACTGGATCCGGAATGGGAACAACTCGGCATCGAAGTGTTGCCTGCGGCCATTGCCGCAGATGGAGCGCATATCGTCTTCGACGATGGTCGTCGTATCGCTCCACAGTCCATCATCTACGCGACCGGATACCTGCCCGCGGACGGCTGGCTTCCCCGTCCGGTACTCGATGCCACGTCCCGTCGCCGGAAGCGCGGGACTACGAGCGTCCCAGGTCTGTTCGTCGTCGGCATGCCGAACCACGGTAGCCAGGACTCAGACACCTTCGACGGGGCACGCCGTGACGCGATCTCGATTGCACGCCACATCATGAAGCGCCCCTGAACACGTTCGTCCGAAATACACCGACCGAAACGAGGATCACACATGAGACATCCGATGGCCACGACGAAACATGCGTGGGGTGCCGTCGCGTGTGCGTTGCTGATCCTCGCGACGGTCCTGCTGGTTTCGCCTTCGGTTTCAGCGTCCGCAGTTGGGGACGTCGCACCAGTTACCGCGTCCCCCACTCCGGAACAGAGTTCAACGCCGTCGCCTTCGCCGTCGCCCGAAGAGACAGAGTCGGACAAGGACCGTCATCAAAGGCAGAACGGAGAGCGGCCGGTGGAACGAGACGATCTCGGGTTCCTCGGCATCCTGTTCGTCATCGGCATGGGGTTCGTTCTCGTAGCGGGCGCTGTCGGTGTCGCGTTCGCCGGGTGGAAGCGCCGCCGACGCGACCGAGCAGCGGCCGACACGGAAGGAGGCGCGTGATCATGAGTGCGCGCGTGCCGAAGCTCGCCATCGCGTTCGCCGTCGCCGGTGCGACCGTCATCATCGACCAAGTGTCGAAGGCGGTCGCCTTGGCGCAACTGAGTACCACGGAGCGCATTCCGCTACTGGGAGACCTCTTCGGGCTGCAACTGGCGTTCAACCCGGGTGCCATCCTGTCGTTCGGTTCCAGCGCGACTCCGCTGCTGACCGCAGTCGGAATCGCAGCGACGGTCGTGCTCATCAGGAGCGCAATCCGATCCCGTACCACGTGGTGGGCGGTCGGTATCGGGTTCATCCTCGGGGGAGCCATCGGCAACGTCCTGGACCGTCTCTTCGCACCCCCCGCGTTCGGCCGCGGGTACGTCACCGACTTCCTCGCCTACTCGGACCTCTTCATCGGCAATCTGGCGGACGTGGCGCTGGGGGTCGGCGCCGTCGTGCTGGTCGTCGGGCTTCTTCGGCGCCGCCGTGGTCCAGAGGACGACGTCGTCACGACTCCCGCTTCGATGTCACAGGACATGAGCGAAGGATGGGGACGCTCATGACACAGAAGAAGCGGACCCCTTCCACCTATCAGCGGAACGCCCTTGCTCCGAGTCTACTCGCAGCCGCGGTGTTGTTCCTCGCCCCCGTGCTGCTGGCGAGTGACTGGGCCTCGGTCATCCTCTACGTCACGTCGATCCTCGCGGTCATCGTCGGATGGTTCGCCGTGCAAGCGCGCCACTGGTGGTGGATCCCGGTGTTCATCGCCATCGCCGTCCTGTGGAATCCCGTCATGCCCTTCCCGTTCGCCGGACCGGTCTGGACCGGAATCCAGCCCGCGGCAGCAGTCGTCTTCCTGGTAGCGGGAAGCCTTATCAAGTTCCCCCGACCCTGATGTCGGCACTCATCGCTCAGCTCATCGACAGGCCGGAGGGGGCCCGTCGATGACTCCGTGGATCCCCGACGTCGCGCCCACCTTCCCTGACTACTTCGCCGTGGTTCCGGGGGCGCTTCCGGTGCTGCCGGTGGTCGCTGGGCTGCTTGCACTTCTCTACATGGTCGGGGCCGTTCGCATGTGGACGCACGGTCGACGCTGGTCCATCTGGCGTACGTTCAGCTTCCTCAGCGGCTGCGCGCTCCTGGCTGGGACGACCGGTCTCGCCGTGGAGAATTACGGCTACGCGTTGATGTCGGTGTTCATGTTCCAGCAGCTCACTCTGATGATGGCGATTCCGCCGCTACTCATCCTGGGATCTCCGGGCACGTTGCTGCTCCGCGCCACCCCGCACGTAGGGCTGGGGCGTAGGGCACTCGCCGTCGCCCACGCGGGGCTGCGCAGCAGACTCGCGCGCTGGGCTCTGAGCCCATGGGCGGCGCTCCCTCTCTATCTGGCCGCGTTCTACGGCCTGTACCTCGCGGGGTTCGCAGACTCCCTCCTGAGCTCGACCGCGGGACACATCGCCCTCGAGGTGGCGTTCCTCGGCGCGGGCATCATCTTCACAATCCCCATCCTGAGCTCCGACCCGCTACCCGTTCGCCTCAGTCACGGCGGCCGCGCCCTCGATGTGTTCGCCGAAGCCGCGCTGCACGCCTTCTTCGGAGTGTTCCTCATGATGGCCACCACCATGCTCATCACCCACTTCGTCGCGCCCACGCAGGCCATGGGACTCGACCCCATCGAAGACCAGCGGCTCGCCGGCGGACTCGCCTGGTCGTACGGCGAGGCCCCCACGCTCCTGATGCTGATCTACGTCATGCACCGATGGTTCCGAGAGGACACCGTACGATCCCAGGCACAGGACCGGTACGTAGACATCCACGGATCATCCGAGCTGGATGAGTACAACGCTTACCTCCAGAAACTCCGCGAGCGGGACGCCTGAGCAATGTCGACGAGACTCCTCACTGCGCCGACGTCTGAGGCCCGAACGACGAACAGTGATCTCACACGACCACTCGTCGGTGTATGGGTCGCCGTTTCGCTGTCGGCGGTCGGCGGACTCGCCATGGACCTCGCGACTCCCGAGGTCAGTTGGTGGCCCCTCGCGTTCGTCAGCGTCATCCTCACCTTGGTTGCGACCGTCGGACGTAGCGTCGGCGGAGCGCTGCTCGTCGGTCTCGCGTTCGGTGTCACCTTCTACGCGCTTCACCTCGATTGGGTTGGTCAGTTCCTCGGGCCGTTGCCACGCATCGCGTTGTCGGGGCTGCAGGCTCTCTTGTTCGGGCTCGGTGCGGTTCCCATAGCTCTGGCATACCGATGGACGAGCCGCTTCCGCGGCCGTCGCGTCTGGCAGATCGTCGCCGTACCCGCGCTGGTCGGCGGGTTGTGGGTTGCCCGCGAGATCGTGCTCGGATCGTGGCCGTACGGCGGGTTCCCCTGGGTGCGACTCGGGATGACCCAGGTCGAGAGCCCGTTCCCGGAAGCTACATCGTGGATCGGTGTGACCGGGCTCTCGCTCACCATCGCGGTCATCGCTGCGAGCATCGTGCAGTGGCTTCGTATCGGGTTGAGCGCAGTGTCCGTTCTGACGCCCGCTGTCGTCCTGATATTCGGACTCAGCGTGACGCCGCAATATGCGACGACAGGCGCGGGCACATTCGCGGTTGGGTGGGTCCAAGGCAACGGTCCCTCAGGCTACTTCGACGGTAGAGCCTCGGGTGACCTGCTCAAAGCACAGGTCGCGGCATCGGAACCGATTCTCGACCGGAACATGGACGTGCTCGTCTGGCCAGAAGGATCGGCGGAGTTCGACCCGTTCCGCAAACGACAGGCCGCCTCTGAACTGAATCGGATCGTGTCCCGGACGGGGGCGCCGCTTCTGGCGAACGCGGCGACGGCACGAGGCGATGAGACGTTCAACACCTCCTTCCTGTGGACGGCAAACCCCGGCAGCTCTCAAGTCCACGACAAGGTCAATCCCGTCCCATTCGGCGAGTACGTCCCCGACCGATGGTTGTACGAGCGCCTTGCTCCCGACCTCGTCGGGCTGATCCAGCGCGAGTACACTGCCGGCACGAACCCACCCGTCGTGACCGTCGGCGAGACCGACATCGGTCTCGCGATCTGCTTCGACGTGATCTTCGACGACGTGATCCGTGCCGCTGCTGAGCAGGATGTGAAGCTCTACATCTTCCAAACCAACAACGCGGACTTCCGCGGCTCTGACGAGAACCTTCAGCAACTGGCCTTTGCCCGGATGCGTGCCATCCAGACCGGTAAGAGCGTGGTGAACGTTTCCACTGTGGGCACCAGTCAAGTCATAGCCCCGGACGGCGCGATCCTCGACACAGCAGGCGTCGACACGGTCGCTGCCGCAATCACGGATGTGCCGCTCCGCTCAGGCATCGCACCAGGCATCCTCGCGGAGAAGTGGCTCGCGTTGAGCGCGCCATTGCTCGCGTTCGGAAGCCTCGCAACACTTGCCCTCATCGTTCGACGTGCATCGTCGAACGGCCCAGACTCGACCCCCGAACCCGAATCCGGAGGCCCGAACCGTGACCATACATGACCCTCTCGAGCCGAACATTCGACCGGAGCCGCTTCTCACGCGCTCGGAGCTTCGACGCCGAGAGACCGCGTCGACAGCCCCGACTCCGCCAGTCACCCGCTCCGAACTTCGGCGCAGGCGCGAGGCCCTGTCCCATCCGCCGATTCCACCAATCAGCGCATCCGACCA
This sequence comes from Microbacterium sp. K41, assembly GCF_004794395.1. Lineage (NCBI taxonomy): Bacteria > Bacillati > Actinomycetota > Actinomycetes > Micrococcales > Microbacteriaceae > Microbacterium > Microbacterium sp. K41. The sequence continues at coordinate 48,862 of NZ_SSDO01000526.1, forward strand.
TCGACCTCGTGACGAGGGCATTCCGAGCCGAGAGCACGACGTGCTGACTCCGGCGGAGACGGTGAACACGACTCCACCCACCACGCCCACGGAGCAGGTCGCTCGACGCGTTGCGAAGCCCGCTCCTGCGAGGTCCATCGGGCGGCGAATCGGGAGAACGCTCATCGTGGTGGGCACATTGACCGTCGCTTCCTCGTTCATGGTCGGCATGACGATCCCGGCCGAGACCGTCGCGGCGACCAGGACGGATACCACGGCGCGGTTCGCGCCTTCCGAGAGCGACGGATCCGCCGCCGATAGTGACATTCAGGCGTTTGTCGTGCCGGAGGATGCTGCGGCGGAGGACCTTGGTCGGTCGAACGGCTTCAGCGTGACGTCCGTCCCGCAGCTCGCGGCGGCAGCAGGAATCCGTTATTTCAGCGGATCCCTGGTGCTCGATCCCGATGCTGAGGTGCAGTGGCCGTTCCCGGTCAGCGTGCCCACGTCGTCGAGTTTCGGGCCCAGGTGGGGGCGAATGCATGAAGGCGCCGACTTCACACCAGGTGAGGGAGCTCAGATCCGCGCCGTGGCCGGCGGGACGGTCCGTATCGCGACCGAGAACGGCGGGGCGTTCGGGGTCACGGTCTACATTGAGAGCAAGATCGACGGGCAGACGGTGTTCAGCCGTTACGCGCACATGTTGCGCGGCTCCCTCGGAGTTCGTGAGGGGGAGAGCGTCTCCGTCGGCGAAGTAGTCGGACGAGTCGGTAACACCGGACGCAGTTTTGGTGCGCACTTGCACCTTGAAGTCTCGACAGGAGACGGAACTGTCGATCCTGTCGCTTGGCTGCGGGAGCAGACCGGTGAATGAGCTCCGGCGCGTCCCGCTTGATGACCTCGACCTGAGAGGCGGGGCGATGAACACTCATCTAGGGCGAAAGGCGGCGACATCGCCGTTTGCCGTCGGTGTGATTGTCGTGGTCATGGCGTCACTGTTGCTCGTGTTGGGTGTCGCCTGCGCTCCGTATCTGGCGACACCTGATGTATCGACGTCCGTCGGCGTCGACGATCCCTCGGCGCTCGATGCTCGAAACGCTGCGCAGGACGTGCCCTCAGTTGCGTCGGTGGGGGAGCCCTCTGCATCGAGCATGGGCATGGGCCCCGTTGCGTGCGCTCTCGGACTGTTCTGCGGAGTACTTCTCCTGCTCCTCAGCGCTCTGCGTCGGCCAATACCTTTACTGAACCCGGGACGTATCAGGTCTCACCTGATACGTCGACTTCTTCCGAGCATCGTGATGAGGGCCACCGCCCCCTCTCTGACGAAACTCCGCGTGTCGCGGACCTGAGCTTCCTCGATTCACGCCGTCCTGCTCTCGTCACTCGGGAGCGAGACGTGACGTCGCCCCCGGGACCCGCTCCTCGTCGAGCACTGACGGCCGGGGCGCGAGGCATGAGCCCGATTACCAGCGGCTCTGCCCTGCCAACGAGATTCAGATCCGAAGAGGAACCCATGCTCAGCGAGCCCGTCCCCCGACCACCCGCCACCCGCGTCCCCACCGCGCAGGACCACGGCCGACGACGACGTATTCGTCACGCCGTGCTCGCCTCCATACCCGTCCTTCTCCTGCTCGCAGGGTGCGCGTCCAACGACTCTCTCTCCCAGCAATACAGGGATGGCAACGAGAAAGGCTTCATCGCAGGAGACTTCCAAGTCGTCGAGATCCCGCAAGGCGAGCGCGGAGAGCCGGTGACATTCGAAGGGGTCACGGAGACCGAAGAGCAAGTCGCGAGTGACGACTACCGCGGCGACGTCCTCGTCGTGAACTTCTGGTACGCCGCATGCGGCCCCTGCATCGTCGAGGCGCCATACCTGGAACAGGTGTGGCAGGACTATCGCGACGACGGCGTGGCCTTCCTTGGTGTGAACACCTACGACCAACCCGCCACCGCGCTCTCGTTCGCCAAAGATAACGGCGTCACGTATCCGAGCGTGATCGACGTCAACGACGGCAAGGTCAAGCTGGCCTTCGCGCAGGTGACGCCGATCCAAGCCACGCCGACCACCCTGGTCATCGACCGCTCCGGCAGAGTCGCCGCCCGCGTCATCGGTCAGCTCGACAGTGCCTCAATCCTCGCGACGCTCGTCGAGGACGTTATCGAGGAGAGCGTCCCATGAACCCTGGAACGCTTATCGTCGACGGAGTTCTGTGGATCGCCATCCCCGTGGCGATCCTCGCCGGGCTTGTCTCCTTCGTCTCACCGTGCGTCCTCCCGTTGGTGCCCGGGTACCTGGGGTACCTCGGCGGAACTGTGCGGCCAGAACAGGGCAAGAGCGGAAGCCAAGAGTCGCACCGCGGTCGACTGATGCTGGGGGTGGCGCTGTTCATCGCAGGTTTCACGACCGTCTTCGTCGCCGTGACCATCCTCGGTGGTGCGTTCGGCTTCGTGCTGCTGCAGTACGCGAACATTCTCACCAGGGTGTTCGGCGTCGTCATCATCGTGATGGGCTTCGTCTTCATCGGACTCTTCGGCGTCGCGCAGCGAACAATGCGCCCACGGATCGGCAGTCGTGCAGGTCTGGTCGGCGCCCCGTTGCTGGGGTTCGCACTCGGAGTGGGGTGGACACCCTGCATCGGCCCGACACTCGCCGCAATCATCTCGATGTCATGGAACTTGGGTGACCCCGCTCGAGCCGGCCTGCTCGGGCTGGCGTACTCGCTCGGCCTCGGTATCCCCTTCATCGTCCTCGCCGCCGGGTGGGGATGGGCGTCCTCCTCGCTCGCCTTCCTCCGACGCCATGTCCGCACGCTCAACCTCATCGGCGGAGCGATGCTCGTCGCTCTCGGGATCCTGATGGTCTCCGGCCTCTGGACCGCTCTCATGTCCCAACTTCAGCAGGTGATTATCAATGTCCCGCTCCCTCTCTGACCCCGACACCAAAGTCGATCCGCTCCGGCCAGCCGACCACGCCGATACCGGCACAACATCTGAGGTGACGAGCCCGGCGCTCAGCGTGACCGGCTGGCTGCGATGGGGGTGGACACAACTGACGAGCATGCGCACCGCCTTGTTGCTGCTTCTGCTCCTCGCTGTCGCAGCTATCCCCGGTTCACTGTTCCCGCAACGCAGCGCAGACCCCAACGGCGTGGTGCAATGGCGAAGGAACAACCCCGATGCGTTCCCGCTCGCGGACGGCCTTGGACTGTTCGACGTCTACATCTCGCCGTGGTTCTCCGCCATCCATCTTCTGCTGTTCGTCTCGCTCATCGGGTGTGTGATCCCGCGTGCGAAGCACCACTATGTCGCCCTGCGGTCACGACCTCCGCGCACTCCGTCTCGACTGTCGAGGTTGCCCGCTCATCGCGAGAGGTTCATCGCTGGGAAGGGTGGCGATGCTGAGGGGGCTGTCTCCGCGGCTTCCGACATGCTGCGCAGATCCGGTTACCGCGTCGAGCGTTACGACCAGGGAGGCACCTACTCGGTATCAGCAGAGCGCGGCTACCTCCGTGAGACCGGCAACCTCGTCTTCCATGTCGCGCTCGTCGGGGTGCTCCTCTCGGTCGCAGTAGGCGGATCCTTCGCGTACACCGGACAACGAGTCGTGGTGGAGGGGACGACGTTCGTGAATGCCTTGAGCGACTACTCGTCCTTCAACCCGGGACGATTCGTCGACGGCGCGGGACTTGTTCCGTACTCGCTCACGCTCGACGACTTCCGTGTCGCCTATCGACTGCCGGGCACACCGGGCGCGGGACAGGCAGAGAACTTCGATGCGCAGATCACGGTCCGCCAGCCGGGCGAACAGGACAGTGAGCGCAGCGTTCGAGTGAACTACCCGACCACGATTGCGAATGACCGGATCTACCTCCTGGGGAACGGGTACGCCCCGACGCTGACCGTGAGGAACGGTGACGGCGACGTCGTGTTCAGTGAGTCGCAGCCGTTCCTGCCGCAGGACTCGAACATGACCTCCCTGGGCATCATCAAAATCCCGGACGGGCTACCGAAGCAAGTCGGGCTCGTCGGGTTCTTCTACCCCACGCAGGGCACTCTCCCGTCAGGTGCGTTCACGTCCATCTACCCCGACGTCGTCGATCCCGTGCTCACCTTCAACGTCTTCAGCGGGGACCTCGGCATCGACGACGGCACGCCGCGCTCCGTCTACACGCTCGACGTGAGCGGACTCGACCAGGAGACGGGCGGCGACAGTGGCACCGACTCGTTGGAACTCCGACCCGGTGACACGGCTGACCTCCCGAATGGCTGGGGGTCCGTCACATGGGAGATCGCAGAGGAACAGCAACCAGTGAAGCGATTCGCCTCGCTGCAGATCCAACAAGATCCGAGCAGTGGGGGAGTGCTCCTCTTCTCGGTGATCGCCATGGTGGGTCTCTTCGCAGGCCTGTTCGTACCCCGGCGTCGCGTGTGGGTGAAAGCCCGCGACGGGATCGACGGCATCCACATCGAGTACGCCGGCCTCGCTCGCGGCGACGACCCCACGCTGCAACGAGCGGTCGACGATCTCGCACATCGTCACTCGACTTCGCTCGGCGCGGAGCCTGTGAAGCCCACCGGCCACTTCTGACAACGACCAGCAGCACGACACGACCGAAAGGAACCCGTCATGAATCAGCTCAGCCTCGACGGCATCTCCCTCCTCCTCGTCTGGACCGCGATTGCCACCTACCTCCTCGCGTTCACCGCGTACACCATCGACCTCGCGCAGCGCAGCGCCGCACCGGTTGCCGTTCCCGTGCGGAAATTGGCGACCGTCGGCGGGCGTGGGCTGGCATCCTCGTCCGAAGAGGTCGCCGAGGATGTTCCCGGCGCCGACACGGCCCTACAGCGGCCACCCCGACGCTTGTGGGCGCGAATCGGAACCTCGCTCACGGTTCTGGCGTTCCTCTTCCAGCTGGGAGGAACTCTCGGCAGAGGCATTGCGGCCGAGCGGGTCCCGTGGGCCAACATGTACGAGTTCGCGCTCACCGGGACGCTCCTCATCGTCGCCGTGTACCTCGTGGTGCTGCGGCTGTACGATCTTCGATTCCTGGGCGCGTTCCTGCTCGGAATGACCGTGCTGCTTCTCGGAGGTGCGACCCTCGGCTTCTATGTCGAGGTTGTGCCGCTGATGGATCCGCTGAAGAGCGTGTGGTTGGTGATCCACGTGTTCGTGGCCTCGCTCGCCACAGCCCTGTTCGCCCTCGCCTGCGGCGTGTCAATCACACAACTGATGCAGGGCAGGCGCGAGCGCCTCCTCAGCGCCGCTCCAGACACGCGACAGCAGAAGCGCGGTCCTCGCTTCCTTCGAACGATCCCGTCCGCGGACGCGCTGGAGACCCTGGCGTACCGCTTCACCATCGTCGGCTTCATGTTCTGGAGCTTCACCCTCATCGCGGGAGCGATCTGGGCGAACGACTCGTGGGGTCGTTACTGGGGATTCGACGTCAAGGAGGTGTGGACCTTCGTGATCTGGGTCCTCTACGCGGGGTACATCCACGCGCGCGCCACCCGGGGGTGGCGCGGTTCCCGGTCTGCGTGGCTGTCGATTGTCGGGTTCGCAGCAGTGCTGTTCAACTTCACCGTCGTGAACATCTACTTCCCGGGGCTCCATTCCTACTCCGGGCTGACGTGATCCGGCAGGGCCGCGGCGCTATCTCACACGTAGACGCCGCGGTCCTCCATGAAACGCACCGGGTTGGTGTAGCCACCGTTGAGGTACACCTCGAAGTGCAGATGGCACCCGAAGGATCGCCCGGTGTTGCCCGCGTATGCGATGACCTGTCCCGACTCGACCCACTGACCGCGACGAACGGCGATTCCGCCCGGCTTGATGTGTGCATAGCCCGAGCTCACGCCGCCACCGTGCTGAATACGGACGTAGTTGCCGTAGTTCCCGTTGGCGCCGGCGTAGTCGACTGTCCCCGAGTTCGCGGCGTAGATCGCCGCACCGCATCCGTTCGCCAGGTCTGCGCCGTAGTGGTAACTCGATGAGCAGCCCTGGGGTCCGCAAATCGGGGTCCGGGGCCCGTAGCTCGAACTGCGCGCGCCACCATGCGGTCGAACCCACCCTCCGCTACCGGCCTGGCCACCTCCGCCCCCATTGCCGCCGCTGTTCGCGGCGGCCTCGGCGGCCTCTCGTTCCCGACGAGCCTTCTCCTCCGCGGCGCGGGCTGCGACGCCGGCCTGATAACCGGCAACCGTCTGCGCGGTCGTATCCTGAAGCGCCGCGAGCTGTGCCTTCAGCGTCTCGAGGTAGGTGGTCTGCTCGTCGAGCGCAGCCTGTGCGGCGTCTGCGGCTTCCTGCGCCGCTGTCATCTTCTCCTCCGCGACCTGCTGAAGTCGGTCGCGCTCGTCTCGAGCGACGACCGCCTGATCTGTGAGCGACTGCGCCGCGTTCTTCGACGAGATCGCTTCGTCGTAGACCGCACGGTTGTGCTGCATGAACTTGTCGAGCGTTCCCAGTCGCGACAGCAGCTCATCCGATTCGGCTGCGGAGCCTGCGAAGAACAGCTGCAGCGTGGTGTCGTCGCCACCGTTGCGATAGAGCTGCGCGGCCAGCTGTCCGGCTTTCCTCGACGCCTCCTCAGCGATGAGGGTCTGTTCGTCGGCTTGCGCCCTCAGGTCGTCTGCGACCCGGATCGCCTCGAAGTACTGCTGCTGCGCTGCGTAGAACTCGTCGGATGCGAGCAGTGCTGCGGCCTCGGTGTCAGCGACCTTCTGCGTCAGCGACTGAATGAGGCCTTGGATGCGTTGAACTTCGACACCTTTCGCTGCCTCGTTGCCCTTGGCGCGCTGAACGTCGTCCCACGACGGGTACGTGGCGGCATGTGCGATGGAAACGCCGGATCCGACCCCGAACGCTGCGAGCGCCACCACGCTCAAGGCGCCGAGCTCGAAGACGCCGCGGCGATTGATTGGGCGCTTCCACAGTCGATCTCTCTCGGCGGGTGTCGGGGCACAGCCGCAGTCATCAGCAGCCGACGCGGAAGCGAGATCAGCGGCTGTCAGGCGTATCGGACTCACTCGTTTGGCTCCTCATCGCTGGGATATCGCCTTCAAGTTACATCACGAATTCGTGATGTATTGTCAGTTCGGAGAGAGTGTCGCCGTCGTAGACTCACTATGGTGACGCGAGACATGCACTTCGATGCGGCGACGATGCTGCCGTCGAGCGCAGCCGTTCGGCTGGCGGAAGTCATGCATGGCCTCTCCTCTCCGGTGCGGCTGCGGATCCTCACCGCGCTGCGACAATCGTCGCTGACCGTCACCCAGCTCTGCGAAGCTGTGGGAGCTGGTCAGACAGCCGTGTCGAACCATCTGCGGCTGATGCGCGAGCTCGGCCTCGTGTCAGGAAATCGCGACGGGCGCAACGTCCGCTACGACTTGTACGACGACCACGTCATGGCTCTGCTTGATGGCGTGCTTGGCCACGTGGCGTACCTCCCGACCGGTGTCGAGACCAGTCCACGCGAAAAGTAGCCGGCTTTCTCTCTGGTTGGGGCTGTGCCGTGGAGAGAGACGACAGCTCCAGGTCTATGAGCTCTTGCGCGAACTCGCCGAGAGCACCTAGCGCGAGCGCGACGAGGACTCGCCAGATGGCGAGTTGATGCAGGGGCTGAACACACTCGCCGGATCGTCATTCAACATGGCGCTCAGCGCCAACAACCACACCGGCGCGGGCCTCGAGATCATCCGCAGCCACGCCCGTCGTGAAGGCTATGAACCCGATGACAACACGGCACCCCGATCCTCGCCGCGCGCATTAGCCCTCCGATATGTTGTGACCAACATCCCTGAGGAGGCAACGTGACCCCCAGCAGCTTCGACGACGAGCTCGCCGCCGCGGCCGCCATCGTCCGCTCCGAGAACGCTGCCGCTCAGGCGAAAGCAGAGCAGGAACAGCAGGTCGCCGCGCAGGAGCTGCAGTCGCTGGGCGCTCGAGGCGCGATCTGGAACGATTTCCTCGACCTGGGCCGGGAATGCGCTGCCAAGCTACGCCAGGCCGGGATCAAACCGCCGGTGAACATCGACTCCTGGGTGCAAACCCACAGCAGTCGCAAGCCACTGGACAACAAGAACAGCGGCTACCGAGCCTGGCAGATCTTCGCAGGACAGCGCGAGCACGAGGTCGTCAAGACCAGCGACATGCTACTCCGCGAAGACGGGCAGGTCGGATGGCGTCACCTGGACGGGTGGGGCAAGCGATTCATGAAGCAGACCCCCGTGACCCTGGCGAATTTCCCGCACCCGGTGCCGGACCCCTGGCCAGACCCCCCTGCGCACTCGTCCGGGCTGCGCATACATGAAGGCAAGGTCGTCGTGCTCATCGTGGAGTCCTACTTCCTGGGCGACACAACCACCTACCACCTGTTCGACGCCCGCGAAGCGCTGCTCGTCGAAACAGTACGCCTCCTCGACGACAAGTAGGTCTACTGCTCTCTCGTCAGTGGATGCGATGCGGTTGTCGCCACTGACCCCTTCTGCGAGGTTCACCGTGCGATCTGCGCCGTCGACATCTCGATGAGAGTCGGCGAGGATGGACGCGTGGATATGCAGGAGAGGTTTGATGGTGTACTCGATGAGTGAGTCACTCCGGATCGTGGTCATCCTCGACTCTGCCGCATCCAATATTGAGATGGTGAAAGCGCTGAAAGAATTCACCGGCATCGGGTACTCGGAATCACGGTCACAGGTCGCAGCGGGTGCGCCGGTCGTTGTCGAGGAGACGTTCACGAACTCATGGTTCGACAGCCGTGGCGGTCAGCTCGTTGGCTTGTTGACGAGTCTTGCGGAGCAGCGAGTGAGCTTCCGACTGTGGGAGGCGTCGGCTGACGTGAACCCTCAGCTAGAGCATCTTCTTGAGGATGGTGACGAGATCTCGCTCGAGATTCTGAGGAACATCGTGGCATCCAGAGATGCCGCGGAGCGCGGCTAGTTAGATGGTGCGCTCAGCCCTCGCTTGAGCGGGCATCGTTCCCGTGGGAGTTCTGCTGAGTCTTCGCGCCGTTAGTGGGGCCATCGACCCGTCGACCGGCGCCGTCCTCTCCGACGCGGTCGGACAGCGGCGTCGCGCATCGCGTCACCGCCGACGGTGGGCATGCCCCAGAAGCTATCGCCAGCGACGCAGGCGTCGACAACTTCCGAGATCGGATCGTCGATCTGGGCTGGCGTCGCGACTATGAGCATGACCCTGGCTTCTGCGGGGGTGAGCACGATGGAGACTTCGGGTGCACCGACACCTTCTCGAATGACGCACGCGCAGGGCATGGTCTCATGAGCCCCACGCCCAGGCGTCGTGCTTCGCTTTGCGGATCACTTCCTCGAGGCGCCCTTCGTATAGCAGCGTGATGTTGCGGGGCGGATCCGCTTCGGGTACCGCGACGTTCAACCACTGCGCCCACGTCCAGGGGGAGCTCACTCCGGTCTGAAGGACGAGAAGAACGTCCGAAAGACCGGCGACCACCTCGCCGTCGTGCAGTTGAAAGACGGGGAAGAGGTAGACGCCGTCTTCGGTGCGCAACATGATGAGGCGGAGATCGTTCCCAGCCTCCATGACCTCAGCCTCCGTCCGTCCGAGGGTGCGGGCCATGCTGGTCACCGTGTAGCACGGACCGACGATCTCAGCCCAGGGGTTCGGTTCCTCCGCGGTCACGGCTCCTTTTTCGGGTTTCCGGGTATGGCGGCGACGAACGTCTTCGATGAGTTCGTTCAGGGTGCGGCGGCCCTCGATGTAGTTCCAGGCGTCGCGGATCGCATCACGTGTCGGAGCAAGGCCGTCGAGGCGGCAGGAGTGGAACGCTTCGAGGACTCCGTCCAGCCGCTCCTCTCGCGTACGGACGTGGTCATCGTTACCCAACGGGGAATGCCGCCTCTCTCATCTGCTGGACCGTCGGGACCTCTAGGCGCAGTGTCCGCAGGTCGAGGAACGCAAGGCTGCCCTGCATCGTGTCTCGTCCGAAGCTCGCCACGCGGCGCCCGTCGTCGGTCGCGCCGCCGCCAGCAACATGCATATGACCATGCATCAGCAGTCCTGGTCGGATGGCGTCCCAGACTTTGGCAACCCGCTCGCGTGACTGTGCGGACTCTGCGAGCGTTTCGTCGGGGAATCCCATCGGGTTGGACCGCAGCACCTCTTGTACGGCGCGAACGGGCGTGCGGGCAGGGGACTCGTGCGTCAGCATCAGATCAGCGGGACCGCCGCCGATGGCCGCGGCAACGTTTTCGTCGGAGATGCGCTCATCGGGCCACCATCCGGTGCCTTCTCGTCGCCAAAGCCTGTCGACGGAGGCTGCACCGCCGAGCGACAGCACCGACCGTCCGCCAATGGTGAGCCTGGCGGGCCTTGCCAGGAGCCAGGTGAGCTTCGAGACTCGGACGGCTGAACTACGCTGCTCGTCGAGGAGCGGCGTGACGTCCGACCATGGCTCGTGGTTGCCGAGCGTGACATAGATGCGGTCGATGTTCGTGTCGGCGAGTGCCTCATCGACGGCATCGGGATCGATCCACCAGTCGCCGAGCTGCAGGATCGTCGTCACGTCCGGTGCCAGAGCCGGCAAGATACGAGAGAGCGTTCTGACCCAGCCGACGTTGCCGTGCCAGTCCCCGCACACCGCCACGCGCTGATCCGGGAGATCGATGGTCGACGCGCGTTCGAGCGCTCTCATTGTGCCCTCGCTGCCTGCCGTGCGCGCGAACGTTCCCGGAACGTCGGGCCGACTCGAAGGCTGCGTTCGACACCCGGATCCCAGCTGATCCACCCGCCTCGCTTCCATTGGATTGCGACGTGGAGGCGGAATGCGTGATGGATCGTGGCGCGAACGGGGTAGGTCAGACCCGCAGGCCACTCGGGGTGCAGCTGGTCATGCGGGAAAAGCTCGGAGAATAGCTCGGAGAACGTCGGTCCGCGGCCGGTGCGTCGCCGCACGCGGGCGATGAAGATGGCCGCGGTCAGGCCCATTTCGTTGGCTCGCTCCTCATCGGTGAGCGCTCTGAACGCCGCGATCCAAGCGTCGGGAGCCTCGACCTCTGTGGCGCTCCACCAGATCGGTCGGGAATCAGTCACTGCTACTCAACAATCGGGGTCGACCTGAACGGGACCTACGCATCGAGGCGACCCGGAGCCGATGCGCAGCGGCACACGTGCAGGTCGAGACGCGAGATCGCGCCAGTCGATGGAGTGAATGTTTCGTATGGCTGTGGAAATTATGCCACATAGAAAAGGCTATATAGCCGAGCCTTTCCCGAAAGGCTTGGCCAGTGGTTCGAAAGAAGGCGGGCGTGACCGAGGGGTGGCAGGAGTTTGCCATAGAACTCGGTCACCAGATCCGCCGTCTTCGGGTGGCGAAGGAGCTGTCTCAGGAAGCGCTCGCGTTCCGTGCAGGACTCACGCGCTTCACCGTCCAGCGGTATGAGGCAGGCGAAGGTCAAACCGGATCGCCCGCGAACCCCTCCTTGCGGACTGTCGTTGCGCTCTCCCAGGTGCTGGATGTGCCCGTGGAGGAACTCCTTCCCGCCAATCGGCCGGACGTCACTATCCGATAGCTCGCTCCTCGGACGAATCCAGGGGATCGCGTGAACTCGGCGCTGGCGTATGCGGTGGCCGTCCGAGTGCACCCGGGATCGCGCATTGAGTCGACGACGCACTCCTGCCGGAGTATGCCGAGAAACGCCCATGAGCTTGCATGCTGTCCTAAGGCCGGATGCAGCGTCATTGGTGCGGCGGACGACAGCGGCGGGTCTGCTCCGACCTGCGGGGACGTCCTCCGCTGTGAGCGAGGTATCAGGGGCCGGGATGAGCGAGGAACTGACCGTACGTGCGTTGCGCTTCGGCGATGAACTCCGCAGGGGACGACGCCGTGATCAAGATTGCCGCGTCGGGGTCCTGATGGGTGTAGAGGCGGCCGATCCTCGATGTCTGCATGAACACGCCTAGGGCGCCGCGGGTCGGATCCTCGCCAGGCAACACGTACCAAGACGGGCCGCCGAACACGGTCGTTCGGTCGGCGACGAAATGGAAACCGTCCGCGTCGCCGGCTGCCCGAAGAGTGAGGCCGCCAACAGTGGCGACGGGTGAGAATGAGGTGAGCGCTTGCATGGAGGTCATGACACGAAAGCCGATGTCGGACTCGTAGACTGTTCCGATCCAGTCGGTAGCGAAGCGCTCCGCGAAGATGTTGTAAGCGTCCTCGTCACCGTCCCAGGCAATACCGCGATTCGTGCGTTGGTAGGCCATTCCGTCATAGACCGACCAGAGGCGGGGCGGGTTGAGCGCGGCGACGATGAAGCCTGCCCATGTGTCTTCGCAGAGACTGGCGAGGAGCTCGTCCAGCGGATAGTCGCGGTAGTAGGCGAGGTCGCGAAGACGCGCGTCGGGTTCTGTGCCGCTGAGAGCAACGGCGAGATCTGGGCGCAGGATGGCGATCTTCGGGATGGTGTGATCGTCCGGTTCGCGTACTTGCCCGTCTTCCCAGGTGACGAGGGTGTCGCTGACGATGTGGATGTTGTCGCCGTCGATGTAGCCCACGATAAGTGTCATTGAGGTACCAACCGGATTCGGTTGTCCCGAGCGGGTTGGAGTCGTCTGGACGCCGCGAGCATGCAAGCACCGTACCGTGCATCGGCGCGGTGAGGGGGTAGCTGCCCGCAGTGGTGAAGCGCGACGTTGTCGCATGGTGCGTGTGAACCACGCTCCGACGTGCGAGAGCGCGCTGACTCATCGCCCTCACAAGTCCGCACGCCATGTGTGTGTGTCCCAAGAAGGCTCTACTCTCGGATCATGCTTGAAGCTGCTGCTGCCATCGGGGGAGTTACTCGCGCCGTGAAGCCCGCCACCGCAATCGGTCGGCGTGCGCTGCAGCGATTGCGCTTGCGCGGTACCTTCGACATCCGATGGATCGAGCTCGACGATGAATACGGGCTCACGGCGGAGGACGTTGGAGACCTAGAGGCCTTTCTTGACAGTAGGGAGGGCCGCGCGATCCTCAGCGCCCTCGCTCTCACACTCCTCACTCCCTCCTCCTCGGTGCGAGTCTCTTCGCTCGCGACGGTCCAAGGGGTCTTCTCCAACAGTGCGCAGAAGTGGTGCGCCATGCATTCGAGCAAGTGGTATCCGGGGCGGGATTCGATATGGAACGACCTGGTCCGCATATACGACAACGCCACGCCAGCGGGTCAGGAGCTTGCTGACGCTGCAGCCGAGTATGAGGACTTTCTTCGCACACCGGTGGGGCGCAGCTCCGGGGCGGAGTCCGGCGCAGCCTCGCGGGTCCGGTATGTGGAGCGCCTCGCGGAGCTGTGCGGCGACATCGACAGGGTCGCAGACGCCGTCACGCTCGCGGATCGGGTCAAGGCATCCATAGCCAGCGCTCCGGCGCCTCCCATCATCACCTACACGAACTCGTCCACGCGAGCGACATTCGGCGACCTCTATGTGGGTCGCACACTGATCGATAAGAGCACCAGTGCGGTGGTGGATGGCCTTCAACTCGGCGAGCGAGGGACGCCGTACCGCGTCGTGGTCCACGGGGCCCCTGGGGCAGGGAAGAGCACGTTCGTGCGCAACCTGCGTCAAGAGCTGAGCAAGGATCCGGACGGTCAGCCAGTCCTGATGCTCACCTGTCGGGCCTACTTCCCAGGTGCGAAAGACCTCAGCATCGTTGAGTACCTCCGGGGAGAGCTGGAGGCTTCCTCGAGCATCGAACTCTCAACCGCCGACCTACACGACGCGTGGACGCTAGGTCTCATGGTCGTGATCTTCGACGGGCTCGACGAGGTAACCGACATCCATCAGCGCATCGAGATGGTTCATCGCATCTCCTCGTTCGCAGGCGAGTTTCCAGCGGTACCGGTTCTTGTCACATCCCGCTCAATCGGGTATGAGCGCGCGCCGCTACCGTCGAACACTTTTGACACTCTGGCGCTCGATGAGTACTCGCCCACGCAAACGCGCGAGTACATCCAGAAATGGTTCTCATTCGTTGAGCGTCCGGACCTGGTGCCCGACTTCATGAGCGAGTCGGAGTCGGTGGCAGACCTCAAGAAGAACCCGCTGCTTCTCTCGCTCCTTTGCATCCTGTACAGGGAGAGGGGATCAATTCCGCGCCGCCGGCGCGACATCTACGCCAACTGCGCCGACCTGCTGTTCCACAAATGGGACTCACATCGGCACATCAACCAGCCAGAAGAGCTTCACACTAACGGCGACCGCATCATGCAAGAGCTTGCGCGGTGGGTCTACAAATCGCAGGCCGCGCAGAACGGACTATCTGAGAAGGTGATCACGAAGACCATCGGCCAGTATCTCTGCGACACGGCGGGTGTCGAAGAAGGCGAAGCCCGACGACGCGCCGCCGAGTTCCTCGCGTTCTGTGCGGATCGGGCCTGGCTACTGGGGACGACCGGGACGGACCACGGCGAGCGGCTCTTCGGCTTCACTCACCGCACCTTCTTCGAGTACTTCGCTGCTGAAGCAATCTCTCGGGGAAGTGGAGATCCCGAGAGTATCGCTGAGACCTTGATCGAAGCGCACAAGCGTGACGCAACCACCGTGCTTCCGGAGTTACTGCTCCAGGCCATTGACGAACGACTAGAGCGTGGCGCAGCCGAAACGTTCAAGCGCGTGTGTGACCGGACCGATGATGAGGTTCTAATACTTCGGCTGATGGAAGGTGTATCGCTGCCCGCGCCCACCCGAGCGAAAGGGTTCGACCGGATTCTCGATCTGTGGCGTGCGAAGCGGGAAATGCCCTGGCCGGCGGTTCGCGCGCTACTGTCGCTCAACAGGGATGCGAGAGACCAGTTCATTCGTGACTACGTAGTAGCCGATGAGGCGCCGGGGCGGAGCCTCTTCGCTGGAGCATGGGCAACGCTCGACCTTCGAGGTGTGACGCACCGATACGCGGAACCATGGAAGGCGGCGGTTGCCGCGCTGACGCCTGATGACTCGCACGACGGAACTTGGTATCGCGGTGCGGTTTCCGTCTGGAACTGGCTCCATCGCGAAGCGCCACTGCCGCCCGCGGAGCGGTCCGCCTACACGGTAAAAGGGGCTTTTGGGTCCTGCATCGGGACTCTGTGGATAAGCCTCGAACAAGCCCACATGGCGTCTGCGTCTGTCGCTCGCTCCGATCTCGACGAGGTATTTCAGCACGCAATAAGTACCGCGCGAGCAAGACGAGTTCTAGATGCTCCGACCACGCTTGCGCTGGTCGACCTCGTGTTCGAGCGCGTTGAGGGGCGGGCGTTCCCTGACGGCAGGCGACTCGAGGGTGATGCGTTGTGGGCATACCTCTACGTGCTCGGGATCATTTACGAGACGCGTATCTATGACGAGCCAGAAGTAGTGGAGGAACTCGCGCCGGGCTTGCCGCGTCTGGGCCGGGACTTGTGGGCCCTGCGAACAGCCGCCGCGGAGAAGGACAGGACATCGAGAGCGGACCTTCCCGTCTCTCTTAGTCGAGCCCCGAGATGGATCCAAGACTGGGGGCTCGGGAAACGCGCGTTCACCTTCTACGGAGGTTAAGCCGCGGACGGGGTCGGGCGAGAGGGGCCGTAGAGCGGTCCATGACTGAGTAACATCAAAGAACCATGGACCTGTTCGTATCGTACGCATGGACGTCACCCGCGCATCGGCAATGGGTCCGGCTACTCTGCAGTTCGCTGCACCTACTGGGATATGACGTTCGAGTCGATCAAGACGTCGACTATGGGAACGGCCTGAGCGGGTTCATGCGCTCGCTCGCTGACGCGAGGCATGTCCTGCTAATAGCCGATGACAACTACGTCAACCGGGCCAACGGAGACGCGAGTTCCGGTGTGGCTGTTGAGAACCGATGGATCCGAGACGCCTTCGACCAACACCCGCCCAACTGGGCCTCCGTGGTCTTCGTCAACAACCCGACCTTTCGACTCCCCGATTGGCTGAGCAACCACAATCCGCTGTCTTTCGATTTCAACTCGTCCGCGGACGCAGTGAATTTCCCTGGTTCGGAACAACTAGACGACCTATGGCGATGGGTGGAAGGCCTCCCGCGGGACAAGACCAACGCTGTCCCCATCAGCACGCAAATTGCGCGAGCAGCCAGACTCGAGCGAATCCGTGGCCTCCGCGATCCGGGACTGCGTCGCAGCCCAACTGTCCAAGACGAGGTCGACTTCGTATTTGGCGAGAGCGTCGATTCAGTGTTCACGCTCGGTCAGGGTGACTTCGAGTTCCCCTTCCAAGTCTCCGCGTGCGCGTTCAATAGCGTTTACGTGTACTCAGACAGGCTCTCCGCCATCGGACTCTTGCGTACCCCGGAACAACTGGCTGAACCGAGCGACGCACTCCTTTCTGCTGGCCGCACGCTGGCCCCGACAGTCGGGCAAGGTGTGCTGCTACTCAACGACAAGGGCGCACTGTGCACGGTTCGGATTCTTGAGGTGCAGCGAGAGATCAACGACGGGTACGAGTACGTTCCGGCGCGAGTTCGATTCACGTACTCCATCGATCTCGACCGATAGAAGACCGACGCGCGCGTTCGGTGCTGCCGGTCCTGAGCGAGCTGACACGCGAAGCGCGTTGGGTTAGGCATGTCGGGACCATGCCCCTCGCCTTCAGCCGACGGTCGGTTGCTGAGTCGAGACGAGAGAAGTAGTCTCACAGGACCAGACCTGGTGTCTCATCGGAACGACGTGAAGTCGTTGTTCTCAACCGTTCTGATACATGAGACACCTCGGAAAACATACTTAGCTCCACCAGGTCGCTGTCACAGACGAAGCCCCCGTGTTCCTCATGAACACGGGGGCTTCGTCGTTCCGAGACCAGCTAGTCGGCGTCGGTGCCGTCGTGAGCCTCCACGTCGTCGTCGCCGGTGGGTGGCACCGTGGGCGGTTCGCCCTTGTTGTCCTCGGCGCCGAGGTTGTCGTTCTCGTCGGGCCCGGGGGAGGATTCGGTGCTGATGTCGTTGCGGTGGCTGTCGCTGCTCATGCGCGTTCCTTTCTGGGTGACTTCCTCCAGCCTCTCCTCCCGGAGGATCGGGGGCCAGACGGTTGACAATGCGACCACGCGCGGCCCAGGGAGCAGACGCGGAGGAGGGCATGCCGCAGGAGACGCCGGCGCAGCCTATATTGAGGCCGTGACGATGACCCCGCCCACGCCCGCCGACGGACTCACGCGCGCCCAGGTGGCGGAACGCGTCTCGACGGGCCGAACGAACGCGTTCACGGCCGACACGAGCCGGAGCGCCTGGAGTATCGTCCGCGCGAACGTGTTCACCATCTTCAACGGGATCGTGTTCGCGTGCTTCTTCGTGCTGTTCGCGATCGGGCGGTGGCAGGATGCCCTTTTCGGTCTCGCCGCGTTCTCCAACGCGATCATCGGCTGCGTGCAGGAGTTCCGAGCGAAAGCGGCCCTCGATCGCCTCGCCCTGATGAACGCCCCGCGTGCGCTCGTCCGACGGGACGGTGCCGAGACGGAGGTGGTCCCCGGCGATGTGGTGCTCGACGACGTGCTCGTGCTGCGTGCCGGCGAACAGGTCCCGGCCGACGCCACGGTCACGCAGTCCCGCGGGCTGCAGATCGACGAGTCGATGCTCACCGGCGAGTCGGACCCGGTCGAGAAGCACCCGGGCGATGAGGCGCTGTCGGGGGCGGTCGTCGTCGCCGGCGAAGGGCTCGCCGTCACCACCCGCGTCGGGGCGGACTCGTACGCGAACCGGTTCGCGGGTGAGGCGCGGCGGTTCTCGCTGGTGGCGAGCGAGCTCCGGTCGTCGATCGATCGCGTCCTCACCTGGGTGGGCTGGATCATCGGTCCCGTCGGGCTCCTCGTGCTGAACGCGCAGATCATCGTGACCGGCGGCTATGCGACGGCGTTCAGCTCAGGCTCGTGGCAGCAGGCGGTGGTCAACACGATCGCCGCGTTGACCGCGATGATTCCGCTCGGCCTCGTCTTGATGACCAGCATCGCGTTCGCGGTCGGAGCGTCGCGGCTCGCGCGTCGACAGGTGCTGGTGAACGAGCTGCCGGCGGTCGAGGGGCTCGCTCGTGTCGACGTCGTGTGCCTCGACAAGACCGGCACGCTCACGGTGGGCGACATCGTCTTCGACGCCGAGCACACGATCGGCGGCGCGTCTCCGTCCCGTGCAGACGAGGTGGCCGCCGTGCTGGCCTGGTATGCGGCAGCTCCGGACGCGAACTCGACGGCCCGTTCCCTGCGCGCCGACCACCCGGTGCGCGCACCGCTGCACGTCCGCGGAGACATCCCGTTCTCCTCGGCGCGCAAATGGAGCGCCACGGTGTTCGAGGAGGTCGACGGCACCTGGGTGATGGGGGCACCGGAGATGATCTTCGGCGACGAGGCCACCTCGAGCAGCACCGAGCTCGGCCGCACGGTCACGAGGCTCGCGGAGAGCGGGCGCCGCACGCTGGTCCTCGCGCGGGCGGAACAGCCGCTGTCCGAGTCGGAGATCGCCGAGGAGCGCCTGCCCGCCGGACTGGCCCCCGTCCGCGTCCTCACCTTCCGCGAACAGGTGCGTCCTGACGCCGCGCAGACGCTGGAGTACTTCCGCCGCCAGGAGGTGGCCATCCGCATCATCTCCGGAGACAACCCGCGGACCGTGGCGGCGATCGCGCGCGAGGTCGGACTCGACGTGGAGGAGGGGTTCGACGCGCGGGAGCTCCCCGACGACGATGCCGAGCTCGCCCGACTCCTCGACAGCCAGCAGGTGTTCGGGCGGGTGACGCCGGAGCAGAAGAAGCGCATGGTGACCGCGCTGCAGAGCCACGGACACACCGTCGCCATGACCGGAGACGGGGTCAACGACGCCCTGGCGATCAAGACGGCCGACATCGGGATCGCCATGAACTCCGGCTCGCCGGCGACGAAGGCCGTCGCGCGCCTCGTCCTGCTCGACGGGCAGTTCTCCCACCTGCCCGACGTCGTGGCCGAGGGGCGGCAGGTCATCGCGAACATCGAACGCGTCTCGATGCTGTTCCTCACCAAGACGGCGTATGCGACGACCCTCGCCGTCGTGTTCGGTGCGCTGATCCTGGCCTTCCCGTTCCTCCCGCGCCAGCTGTCGATCACCGACGGCCTCACCATCGGGATCCCCGCGTTCTTCCTGGCGCTCATGCCGAACGCCTCGCGCTACCTCCCCGGCTTCCTGCGGCGATCCCTCAGCTTCGCGATCCCGGCCGGCGTCGTCGTGGCGGGCGGCCTCACCTGGTACGACGCTGTCGCGCGCGGTCTCGGCGTCTCCGAGGAGCAGCTGCGTACCGGCGCGACCGTGATCCTCGCGATCGTCGGCATCTGGGTGCTGGCGGTGCTGGCGCGGCCCCTCAATCGCTTCAAGGTCCTCGTGGTGGGCGCCATGTTCGTGCTGCTCGTCGGCATCTTCAGCCTGCCGCCGGCGCGCAGCTTCTTCGCCCTGGTCGATCCGGGGGAGGAGCTCGCGCTGGCCCTCACCGGGATCGTCACGGTGATGATCGCCGCGATCGAGATCATCCGGTTCGTCCATCGCCGCGTCGTCGTCGATCGTGTTCGCCCGAGCGGCGACCGCACCGGCGAACCCGAGCGCGCCGCTCAGGCTGCCCGCGGCAGCACCGTGGGGCGGGTCCTCACGAATGGGGTCGCGGCCCTCGCCTATGTCTTCGGCCTGCTCGCCACGGCGTTCGGTGTGCTGGTGTTCCTCTCGCGCTACGAGGGGACGGTGGGACGGACGGCGTTCTCGCTCCTCGGCGCATCGATCGCCCTGTTCGGGCTCCTGGTGCTCGCGATCGCGGCGGGCGTGCGGCGGGGCAGCGGGTTGTCGCGCCTGTTGCTCACGATCGTGCTGACGCTCGCCATCGCGGTCAGCGTCGCGGTGCTGCTCGCGGGGGATCGCTGGGACTGGGGTGCCGGGATCACGGGGCTGGTCGCGGGCGTGCTCGTGACCCTGCTGTGGACGCCGCCGACGACGCACCGGTTCGGGCGCATCCGCGACAGCTCGATGGGGCGCGGTCGCCCCTGAGCGGCCGCGGTGCCCTCAGTCCGCCCAGTCGACGAGCAGCAGGCTCTGGCGGGTGTCGGCGAACTTCACCCAGCCGTCGCCGAAGAGGTAGGTCATGCCGTAGCCGTCCTCATCGGTTCCCATCGAGAACTCCGGGTCCTCCGTGACGTACACGCCCTCTTCCGACTCCTCGCGCTGCCACCCCTCGGCGAGCAGCCCGGCCTGCGCCTCCGCCGCGTCCGCGGCGCTGACGCGGGCCCATCCGTACAGCTGACCGTGGTCCGAGGGCACCGAGAAGTCGGCCCAGAAGCAGAGCAGTCCGTCGGTGAATTCGACGCCCCCGGCCCGGAACTCCTTGCCCTGCGCACTCCAGCCGGCCGACGTCAGCGCGGCGACCGTGCCGTCGGAGATCATCGACTCGCACGTGAGCTCCTCGCCCGTGGGTTCGGGCGCCGGAACGGGGGCGGGGGAGGACGTCTCGACCGTGGTGTCGGCGGTGGCAGGAGGAGAGCGGGTGGGCTCGGCGTGCGGAGCCCCGCTGCAGCCCGCCAGCAGCAGCACCAGCAGCGCGCCGGTGGCGGCGGGAAGGCTGCGGGCGGTCATGGGGGTCCTCGGGATCGCGGTGGCGGTCAGGCGTCGTGCAGGAGCGCGAGGAGGTCCTGGTGAAGGACTCCGTTGGTGGCGAGTGTCGAGCGGGCGGAGATCGTCTCGCTGCCTTCGAAGGACGTCATCCGGCCGCCGGCTTCGCGCACGATCGCCACGGCGGCCGCGATGTCATACTCCTTCACATCGAACTCGGCCACCATGTCGAGGCGGCCCTCGGCCAGCAGCATGTAGGCGTACACGTCGCCGTAGGCGCGGTCCCGCCAGACCCGGTCCGACAGTCGCAGGAGGGCGTCGAGGTGCCCGGCGTCCCGCCACTGAGCGATGCTCTGGAAGCTCACGCTCGCGTCATCCAGGGAGGACACGGCGGAGACCGTCAGTCGTCGTTCCTCGCCGTCCACGGCGGTCCACGCGCCGTCGCCGGCGGCCGCCCACCAGCGTCGTCCCAGCGCGGGCATGCTCACCACCCCGACCTGGGGCACCCCGTCGACCGCCAGAGCGATCATGGTGCCCCACAGTGGCACGCCGCGCAGGAAATTCGCCGTCCCGTCGATCGGGTCGATGATCCACTGTCGGTCCGTGGCCCCCTGTGCGCCGAACTCCTCGCCGAAGATGCCGTCATCGGGCCGTTCGCTCTCGAGGATGCTGCGCACCGCACGCTCGGTCGCCAGGTCGGCGTCGGTGACATGCGATCGGTCGGCCTTGGTGGAGATCTCCAGATCCGCGGCGTCGAAGCGCGGCAGAGATTGGGCGTCCGCCGCGTCGGCGAGCCGGAGGGCGAGGGCGAGGTCGGCGCGCAGGTCGGTCGCGGCAGGGGGCTGAGTCACGCTCCCAGGATAGTGGCGGTGACCTGCGGCCCTGAGTGACCATCGGCCACCGTGGCTGCGTCCCGAGGTGTACGCGTGTGCTTGGCGCGCCCGGGCGGCACACGATTTCGTCGGCGGCTGATCGGCTGGTAATGTAATTCCTCGGTCGGGGTTATCCCGGGCCACGCACCTCTAGCTCAATCGGCAGAGCAACTGACTCTTAATCAGTGGGTTCAGGGTTCAAGTCCCTGGGGGTGCACCACGCAGAAGCCCTCGATCCGTGCTCCACGGTCGAGGGCTTCTCTCGTACGGTGCTCGTCCGGTCGACGGCGTGCGGTCAGGCGCGCCGGACGGACAGCATCTGCCAGCCCTCCGGAACCTTGGCCTCGAGCGACGACATGTCCTCCGCCTCGATCTGCTCGACGCCGTCGACCCGGCGGAACGTTCCCGTGGCCTCCATCTTCGCCTCGCCCTTCAGCATCCGCACCGGTGCGGATGCCAGGTCGAACCCGGGCTGCGCGTGGGCGGCCAGCTGTGTGCGCACATCCTCGAGGGACGTGCCGACGACGTCGGCGGTGGCGCTGCCGAGGGGGCGGATGAGGGCGATGAGCATCCTCCCAGCTTAGGAGGCGCGCGACGGGTCAGAGGTCCCAGTCGAGGGCGGATCGCAGATCGACGGGAGGAGGCGCATCCGTGGTGCTCCGCCGCAGGTACACCGCCACGCGAGAGTGCGCCGTGATCAGCACACTCGTCAGACTGTCGCCGGTGGCGAGATCGACGAAGGTCGGCTCGGAACGGGCCGCAGCCTCGATGCGCGTCATGAGGTCAGCCACGTCGGTGCTGGACGGGAGCACGAAGTCGTGCCCATCGATCTCGATGTGCGTCGTGGTCGTCTCGGTGTTCCCCATGCGGTCCACGGTAGGCAGGGCTCACCGAGGCGGCAAGAGGGGTTGAACCAGCCTGCGCATCGTGTTACGGGGGTCACGCCGGGGCGAGGACCGCTTCGCGATCCGTCGGTGCCTGCTCTGCGGGCTCGGACACCAGGTACAGCCCGGTGGGGGCGTTGGCCGTGAACGCGAGTGCGTCGACCCAGGCCCGGTTGACGGCCGGCTGACGGCTGCCGCTGTACTTGAAGACGAGCGAGCTGCCCGCGTGCACCCATACCGTGGTGCGTCCGCCGCCGATGCTGGCGTCTTCCCGCCAGGTGAATCCGAACGGCTCCCCACGGCGGAGCTTCGCGGTCATGACGAGCTGGACGTGTGTGAGCGCCCGATCCTCGATCTCGACCTTCACGCTGTTCTCGTACACGAAACGACCCATGACCTGCTTCCTGTTCCGCCACAGAAACCTGTGCCAAGAGGCGCAACCAAGATGATCACTGGTGTGGTGTTCCTCTACGGTCTCACACATTCGAGGAACCGGATACCCCGGTCGGCGACAGGGGCGTCTCAGGCGACGGGATCGAGGAGGGTGGGGTCGGACGGGTCGAGCGTGCGGGTGTTGCTGACCTTGCGGTCCACGATGCGCCCACGGATCGTGGCGGCGACATCCGCCGAGCTATGGTCCAGCATCGCCAGCGCGTCGAGCTTCGCCTGCCCGGTCAGCTTGTCCGGGCTGAGCCAGGTGTCCCACGTGTCCGGCGTCAGGAAGGCCGGCATGCGGTCGTGGACCTCGCCGCTCGCGTCCCTGGCCTCCCTGGTGACCACGACGAAGCATCGCACCCGCTCTCCCTCGTGCTCCATGGACCACGTCAGTCCCGCGGCGGCGAGCAGGCCGTCGGCGTGCAGGAAGTGCGGGGTCTTCCGCCCCTTCTCGCCGGTCCACTCGAAGTAGCCGCGCATCGGGACGATGCACCGGGCCGCGGAGAACGCGGGTGCCCAGAACCCGGCCGCCAGCTTCTCCATCCTGGCGTTGATGAGCGGCGCGCGCTGGGGGCGGTTGGGCGGGCTCTGCCAGTCCCAGCGGACGAGCTCGAGGATGCGGCCCTCACCGCGGTCGCGGACGATCGGTGCGTTCTCGGTGGGGGCGATCGAGTAGGCGCCGTGCCACGACTTCCACCAGTCCTCGGGACGGCCGCCCTCGGCGACGAACTCGCGGATCAGCTCGTCGGTGGTCGCATCGTTCGCGAATCGTCCGCACATGTCTCACCCTCGCAGATCCGTGTCCGCCGATGCCCCGCGCACCGGACTCGATCGTCCCATCATGCTGCACGGGGTGCGCGGGTGCACGGCCCTGGATGCACGGAGCCCGGATCAGGCTCCGGCGACGTCGATCACGGTGCCGTGCGTGAGCTGCTCCAGTTCGGCGAAGGTGAGGGGCATCACCGTGTGCGGGTGCCCCGCGGCAGCCCAGATCTCCGGGAACGCCGTGAGTGCGCGGTCGAGGTAGGTCGGCAGCGGTGCCGGGTGCCCGACCGGTGCCACGCCGCCGATCGCCTGACCTGTCGCCTCCCGCACGACGGACGCCGGCGCCATCGAGACGTCCGTGGCGCCGACACTGCGCGCCAGGACGCCGAGGTCGACCCGGTGTCCGCCGCTCGTCATCACGAGCACCGGGTCACCGTCGGCGAGGAACACCAGGCTGTTGGCGATCGCGGCGATCTCGCAGCCGATGGCGGCCGCGGCCTCCGTCGCGGTTCGAGTGGAGTCGGGGAGGACCCGGATCTCCGCATCGACACCCGACTCGACGAGGTGCTGATGCACCAGGCGGCTGCGTTCGGGAAGCGAGGGCGCGTCGGTCATGGCACCACGGTAGTGGAGGCGCTCAGGCCGCGTCGCCGACGACGATGGCCTGGGCGTCCTCCGCCGCGGGGTCAGCGGGCTCGTCGTCGATGTGCGCGAGGGCACGACGGCCGAGGAACACGGTGAGCGCGGCGAGGAGCACCGCGACCGCCGCGAACAGGTACGGAACGGTCGCGCTGAACAGGTGCCACAGGAGTGCCGCGATCGGCGGAGCCATCGCGCCACCGAGGAAGCGGACGGCCGAGTAGGCGGACGATGCGACCGAGCGGGGCAGATCGGTGGCCTCCATCACGGCCTCGGTCAGCACCGTGTTCATGATGCCGAGCAGCAGGCCGCCCACGATGATGCACGCCACGAGCGCGGCGGCGCTGTCGACGACGAGTCCGGCGACCACGAGGTCGATCGCCAGCAGGGGCAGCACGACCAGGATGATCCGGGTGCGGGGCATGCGCCGCATCAGCACGGGTGCGACCCACACGCTGGTCACCGCGAGCGCGACACCCCAGCCGAAGAAGGTGAAGCCGATGCCCATCGCGCCGAAGCCCAGGGGGAACGGCGAGAACGCCAGCAGCACGAAGAAGCCGATGTTGTAGAACAGCGCGGCGACGGCGAGGATCGCGAGCGCGGGACGACGGAGTGCCGTGAACGGCGCGGAGAACGGAACGGGCGTGCGCTTCTCGCTCGGGCCGCGCAGCAGCAGGGACACCGCGATGAACGCGATCGCCATGAGCACGACGACACCGAAGAAGGGGCCGCGCCAGCTCTGCTCGCCGAGGATGCCGCCGAGCAGCGGACCCACGGCGATGCCCAGACCCAGGGCTGCCTCGTACAGCACGATCGCCGCGCCGCTGCCGCCCGAGGCTGCCCCGACGATGGTCGCGAGAGCCGTGGAGATGAACAGCGCGTTGCCGAGGCCCCAGCCCGCCCGGAACCCGATCACCGCGTCGACGCTGCCGCTCAGGGCGCAGAGCAGAGCGAACACCACGATCAGCGCGAGACCGACGAGGAGCGTCGCTTTGGCGCCGATACGGCTGGAGACCCAGCTGGTGACGAGCATCGCGAGGCCGGTGACGAGGAGGTAGCTGGTGAACAGCAGCTCGGTCTCGACCGGTGACGCCTCGAGCGACTCGGCGATGGCAGGCAGGATGGGGTCGACCAGCCCGATGCCCATGAACGCGACGACGCAGGCGAACGCGACCGCCCACACCTGCGCGGGCTGCCTCCAGACGGACGGGGTCGATGCGGCGGTGGTCTGGGTCACTGGTGGTCTCCTGCTCTGTCGGCGGTGGTGCGCTCGGCGAGGATCCGGGCCGCGCGGGTGAGCGCTGCCCAGTCGTCGTCGTCGAGGTCTGCGAATCGCGGGGCGATGGTGGAGCGGAACTCCGCCCTCCACTCGTCCACGGCTGCCGTCCCGGCCTCCGTGATGGCGACCGTGATCGCCCGGGAGTCGTCGGGATCGGGGGAGCGGTGCACGAGCCCCTCGCGTTCGAGGGTGCCGATCAGCCGCGTCATGCCCGGCTGGGTCGTGCGCGCCGCCGCGGCCAGCTCGCCCACGCGACGGGGCCCCGTCTGGGTGAGCAGGCTGAGGACGCGCCACTGTGCCGCCGGGGCGTCGTTTCCCGCGTCCTGAGCGGCGATCCGGCCGAGCGCGTACCCGGAGAGCACGAGCGACGGGATGACATCCACGCGATTCATACCAGCCAGTATATATCGCTTGGTATGTATACGCGTCAGCGGCGGGCGTTCGCGATCCGCGCCGAGAGCTGATGGGCGTGCGCCAGCAGGATGCGGCCCAGCTCGGCCTGGCGATCCGGTCCGAACCGGAAGGCCACACCGGTCAGGCTCAGCGCCCATTCCGGGCGCCCCGCGCGATCGAACACGGCGGCGCCCAGGCCCCAGCTGCCCTCCACGATGAGACCGGGGTTCACGGCGTACCCGCGCTCCTTGGTCTCCGCCAGTCGCGCACGCAGGGGAGCCCGCCCGTGGGCGCGACCCCAGCGGGTCTCCAGGTCGGGGTGGCGTTCGAGATAGGCATCCACATCGTGGTCCGGCAGGAAGGACAGGATCGCCAGGCCGGCGCTCGCGACACCGAGGGGGAAGCGCACCCCCTCGCTCAGGACGAAGGAGCGGATCGGGAACGAGCCCTCCTCGCGCAGCAGGCAGACGGTCTCGTCGGCACGGCGCACCGAGAAGAACGCGCTCTCCTCGGTCGTGACGGCGAGCGAGCGCACGATGTCGCGCGCGAGGCCGGTCACGTCGTAGCGCGCCGCCGCCACGGATCCCATCAGGAACAGCTCCGGCCCCGGCATCCAGCGCGCGCTGTCCGTGTCACGGTCGACCAGGCCCTCCACGCGGAGGGCGGTGAGCAGCCGATGCGCCGTGGAGCGCGACAGCCCCGAGGCGCGAGCGAGCTCCTGCAGCGTCGCGCCCTCCGCCCCGGACGCGGTGACCAGGCGCAGGAGCCCGGCCGCCCTCGCGATCGCCTGGGCCCCGGGCACGCTTCGAGACGTCGATTCCACATTGTGGACGGTAGTCGGCCTGCGGGCCACATCACAAGACCGTGCTGGCGTGGTCGCACCCGCCGGGCGGATCCTGGAGGAGAGCACGGAACCGAAGGAGCAGACGTGATCGACAAACACTGGGAGTCCGCCGCCGCGGCCGTCGCGGACATCCCCGACGGCGCCTCTCTCGCGGTCGGCGGGTTCGGCCTCTCCGGCAATCCGATCGCCCTGATCGAGGCTCTCCTCGCCCAGGGCACGACCGACCTGAGCATCGTCAGCAACAACTGCGGCGTCGACGACTGGGGGCTCGGCATCCTCCTCGCGGCGCAGCGCATCCGGAAGATGACCTCGTCGTACGTGGGGGAGAACAGGGAGTTCGAGCGCCAGTTCCTCAGCGGCGAGCTCGAGCTCGAGCTGACGCCCCAGGGCACGCTCGCGGAGAAGCTGCGTGCCGGCGGTGCGGGTATCGCGGCGTTCTTCACGCAGACGGGTGTGGGCACACAGGTCGCGGAGGGCGGCCTGCCGCGCCGCTACCACCCGGACGGCTCCATCGCGGTCGCATCGCCGGCGAAGGACGTGCGCACCTTCGACGTGGGCGGGGAGCCGAGGGAGTTCGTGCTGGAGGAGGCCATCACCACCGACTTCGCCCTCGTGCACGCCGCCCTGGGCGACCGTCACGGCAACCTCGTCTTCACCAAGGCGGCGCGCAACTTCAACCCGCTCGCGGCCATGGCCGGACGCATCTGCATCGCGCAGGTGGAGCGGCTCGTGGAGCCCGGCGACCTGGACCCCGACGCGGTGCACCTGCCCGGGGTGTTCGTGCACCGCATCGTGGAGGTCGGCACCGACATCCCCAAGCGCATCGAGCGACGCACCGTCGCGGCGGAAGGAGCCTGACATGGCGCTCACGCGAGACCAGATGGCAGCCCGCGCCGCCGCCGAGCTGCAGGACGGCTCCTACGTGAACCTGGGGATCGGGCTGCCCACGCTCGTGCCCAACCACGTGCCGCCCGGCGTGACCGTGGTGCTGCAGTCCGAGAACGGGATCCTGGGGGTCGGGCCCTACCCGCGCGAGGAGGAGGTCGACCCCGACCTCATCAACGCGGGCAAGGAGACCGTGACGACGCTCCCCGGAGCGGCTTTCTTCGACTCCGCCCTCAGCTTCGGCATGATCCGTGGCGGGAAGATCGACGCCGCGATCCTCGGTGCCATGCAGGTGTCGGCCGCGGGCGACCTGGCGAACTGGATGATCCCGGGCAAGATGGTCAAGGGTCCGGGCGGCGCCATGGACCTCGTGCACGGCGCGGGCAGGGTCATCGTGCTGATGGAGCATGTGGCGAAGGACGGGTCGGCGAAGATCGTCGACGACTGCTCCCTCCCGCTCACCGGCCGCGGAGTGGTCGACCGCATCATCACCGACCTGGCCGTGATCGACGTGACGCCCGACGGCCTGGTGCTCGTCGAACTCGCCCCCGGTGTCACGATCGACGAGGTCGCCGCCGCCACGGAACCGCCCCTCAGCCTCTCCCCGGAACTGCAGGACGGAAGGACCCCCACCCATGACTGACAACCACATGGTGACGGACGACGACGTGGTCATCGTCGCCGCCGCGCGCACCCCGCAGGGCCGGCTCAAGGGTCAGCTCGCCGCGTTCACCGCGCCGCAGCTGGGCTCGTTCGCGATCCGCGGCGCTCTGGAGCAGGCACACGTCGACCCCGGCGACGTGGATGCCGTGATCGTCGGACAGGTGCTCGCCGCCGGCTCGGGACAGAACGCGGCCAGGCAGGCGGCGATCGGCGCGGGGATCGGCTGGGACGTGCCGGCGCACTCCGTGAACAAGGTGTGCCTGTCCGGGCTGACGGCCGTGATCGACGCCGCCCGCATGATCCGCACCGGCGACGCCGAGGTCGTGGTGGCTGCGGGCATGGAGTCCATGACCAGGGCCCCGCATCTGCTGATGGGGTCGCGCGACGGCTGGGCGTACGGCACCGTCGAGGTGCTCGACCACCTGGCCTACGACGGCCTGACCGACGCGTACGACCGCGAGAGCATGGGGGCGTCCACCGAGCGGCACAACGAGCGCTTCGGCCTCACGCGCGAGGCTCAGGACGCGGTCGCCGCGCTCTCGCACCAGCGGGCCGCCGCGGCGCAGGAGTCTGGCGTGCTCGACGCGGAGATCGTGCCGGTCGAGGTGCCGCAGCGACGCGGTGAGCCGCTGCGCGTCACGAGGGACGAGGGCGTGCGCCCCGACACCACCGTGGAGTCGCTGGCCGGGCTGCGCGCCGCGTTCGCGGAGGGCGGCAGCATCACCGCGGGAAACTCCTCGCAGATCTCCGACGGCGCCTCGGCCGTCGTCGTGGCGACGCGGCGCATCGCGGAGGCGAAGGGCTGGCCCGTGCTGGCGACCGTCGGCGCGAGCGGGCAGACCGCTGGGCCGGACAACTCGCTGCAGGCGCAGCCCGCACGGGCGATCGAGCGCGCGTGCGAGAAGCAGGGCATCACGCCGGCGGATCTGGACATCGTGGAGATCAACGAGGCGTTCGGTGCGGTCGTCGCCCGGTCGCAGACCGAACTGGGTCTCGACAGCGACATCGTCAACGTGCACGGGGGCGGGATCGCGATCGGCCACCCGATCGGAGCGTCAGGGAACCGCCTGGTCGTGCACGCGGCTCACGAGCTCGTGCGACGCGGGGGCGGCACGGCCGCGGTCGGGCTGTGCGGCGGCGGCGGGCAGGGCGAGGCGCTCATCCTCACCCGGTGAACGACCGCGGGCCGTGGGGGCGCGTCAGGACCGCTTGTCCTGGGCGTGCCCCTGCGCGTCGGCGAGGGCCTTCTGCGACCGGAACTGCAGCCGCTGCGCCTTCTTCGACTTCTTGACGGACTGCGGGGAGTCGGCGTCGACCGGGACGCCGTGGCGCTCGCGACGCATGTCGACCACGGCGCCCACCGCGAGTGCCATCGTGATGCCCCAGCTCACCCACGACAGGAGCGAGCGCCAGGTGATGGGTTCGTTGCGGGTGCCGCGCAGCAGCGAGATCCCTGCCGAGATCGCGGCGACGAGTCCGGTGCTGAAGAGGTAGCGCATGCCCCTACGCTACCCGCCGCCCTCCGTCCCTCGCCCTGCCTTGACAACGCGAGGGCGGTGCTGGCAGGGCGCCCATGCAGGCGGGGTCGTTATCATGGGGGAGTCGCGGGTCACCCGCGGCCGCACACACCGTGTATCTACCGGCCGCCGGCCTCTCCGGCGGACAGCGGCGGCACCCGACATCGCGTCATCGACGCGCGAGAGCCATGACACACGTCACCGTCACCCCTCCTGCCCGCGCCCACGAGCCGAGCCTCTTCCGCCTCGCCGGCCTGCCCTACTTCCTGATCGCGTTCATCGCGCGACTGCCGTTCGCCATGATGGTCGTCGGCGTGCTCACCGTGGTGGTCTCGGCCCGCGGCTCCCTCGCCCTCGGCGGACTCACCTCCGCCGCGGTCGGCCTGGGGACCGCCTGTTTCGGGCCGCTCCTGGGCGCCGCGGCCGATCGGTTCGGTCAGCGCGCTGTGCTTCTCGTGCTCGCGGTCGGCAACGCCGCCATGCTGCTGCTGTTCACCGCGGTCGTGTACGGCGAGGCCGCCGACGGGTTCGTCCTGCTCGCCGCGGTCGGCATCGGGGCGACGGCGCCCCAGGTGGCCCCGCTGTCCCGCTCGCGCCTGGTCACGCTGATCGTGGAGCGGATGCCGGAGGAGCGCCGCACCAGGACCGTGTCCGGAACGATGGCGTACGAGTCGGCGGCCGACGAGACCGTGTTCGTGTTCGGGCCGTTCCTGGTCGGCATCCTCGCGTCTGCTCTCGCGCCCTGGGCCCCGCTGGTGGGCGCGGCGGTCCTGACGCTGGTCTTCGTGGGAGCCTTCGCCCTGCACCCCAGCGGTCGCCAGGTGTCGCAGGACCGCGACGCGGACGGCCGTGCTCCCTCGGCCGTGTCCGAGCTGTTCCGCCCGCGACTGCTGATCGTGGTGCTCGGCATCCTGGGCGTCGGACTGTTCTTCGGCGCGATGCTCACCTCGCTCACGTCGTTCATGGCCGACCGCGGTGCGCCGGAGCAGGCCGGGCTGCTGTACGGCGTGATGGGCGTGGGATCGGCGGCGCTCGCCCTGGGCGTCGCGTGGCTCCCCGCCCGTTTCACGCTGCGGGCGCGGTGGCTCGTGTTCTCCGCGATCCTGCTCGCGGGCACGCTGCTCCTCGGGGTCGTCGACAGCCCCGCGGCCATGATGATCGCGCTGGCCGTGATGGGCATCGGCATCGGCCCCACCCTGGTCACGCAGTACAGCTTCGGTGCGGCACGCAGCCCACGCGGTCGGTCCGCGACGGTCATGACGATGCTCGGATCCGGTGTCGTCGTGGGTCAGTCCATCGGCGCGGCCGTGGCGGGCGAGCTCGCGGAGAGCGCGGGAACCGAGGCCGCGCTGGTGCTGCCCATGGTCGCCGCAGCCATCGCGTTCGGCGCGGGTGTCGCGAACTGGGCCCTCAGCGGCGTGACGCATCGACGCGCGCCCGTCAAGCCCTGAGCGCAGATCGGCGAGCGCCGCGGTTCCTCGATAGCCTGGATGAAACCCCCAAGGAGCTCTCCGTGACCGCTGCTGACTTCGTCGTCGTCGCCAACCGCCTACCCGTCGACCGGGTGGTGGGCCCCGACGGCGAAGAGACATGGCGCACCTCGCCGGGCGGTCTCGTGGCCGCCCTCGAGCCCATGATGCGCCGTGTGCACGGCGCCTGGGTCGGCTGGCCGGGGCAGCCCGACGTCGCGTTGGACCCGTTCGAGGCGGACGGCATCGATCTGATCCCCGTCGCACTGAGCGCGGAGGAGGTCGCCGACTACTATGAGGGCTTCGCGAACGACACCATCTGGCCGCTCTACCACGACGTGATCGCGCCACCCCAGTACCACCGCGAGTGGTGGGAGGCGTACGTGACGGTGAACCGGCGCTTCGCGGAGGCGGCCGCGGCAGCCGTGGCGGAGGACGGCACCGTCTGGGTGCACGACTACCAGCTGCAGCTCGTACCGCAGATGGTGCGCGAGCTGCGACCCGACGTGACCATCGGCTACTTCCACCACATCCCGTTCCCCGCGCACGGCCTCTATGCGCAGTTGCCCTGGCGCGACCAGGTGCTGCGCGGCCTGCTCGGGGCGGACGTCATCGGCTTCCAGCGGGCGCAGGACGCGACCTACTTCCTCACGGCGGTGCGGCGTCGGCTGCGCTATGAGGTCAAGGGAGCCAACGTCGCCGTACCCGAGGGCGGCGAGACCAGGACCGCGCTCGCCAAGGCGTTCCCGATCTCCATCGACACGGCGCCGTACCTGGAGCTCGCCGCGCGACCGGACGTCCGGGCGAGGGCGGCCGAGATCCGCGCGAGTCTCGGCAACCCCAAACGGATCCTGCTCGGGGTCGACCGCCTCGACTACACCAAGGGCATCGGTCACCGGATCAAGGCCTACGGCGAGCTCCTCGAGGACGGGCGCCTGGCCGTCGAGGACGTCACGCTCATCCAGGTCGCCAGCCCGAGCCGCGAGCGCGTGGACGCCTACGCCCACCTGCGCGACGAGATCGAGCTCGCGGTCGCCCGCATCAACGGCGACCACGACACGGTCGGACACTCCGCCATCCGCTACCTGCACCAGGGCTATCCCCGCGAGGAGATGGTGGCGCTCTACCTCGCGGCCGACGTGATGCTCGTGACCGCGCTCCGCGACGGCATGAACCTCGTGGCCAAGGAGTACATCGCGACGCGGACCGACAACCACGGCGTGCTGGTGCTGAGCGAGTTCACGGGTGCCGCCGACGAGCTGCGCCAGGCCGTCCGGGTCAACCCGCACGACATCGCCGGGCTCAAGGACGCCATCATGGAGGCCGTCGAGATGTCGCCCGCCGAGCAGGCGCGCCGCATGAGGTCGCTGCGGCGCCGCGTGCTCGATAACGACGTGAACGCCTGGTCGACCTCTTTCCTCGACGCCCTCGCCGCGGTACGCGGTCGCTGAGCTCGCCCGATACCCGCACCTCGAACGGAGAACCCGTGACGCGCCCCTGGACCCCCGGAACCGCCGACGCCGACCTGACCGCGCTGGCCGCGACCCCCCGGCTCGTGGTGGCCCTCGACTTCGACGGCACGGCCTCGCCGCTCGTCGTCGACCCGATGGCCGCCAGGGCCCATCCCGCGGTCGCCACCCAGATCGCCCGGCTCGCCGCGATGCGCGACACCGTCGTGGCCTTCGTCTCCGGCCGCAGCATGCACGACCTGCGTGAGATCACCGAGCACACGGACGACTCGGTGATCGCGCTCGCGGGGTCGCACGGCGCACAGTACTGGTTCCCCGGCGAAGGCGCGGCGGATGCGCCGGGTGCCCCCACGGCGGACGGTGCGCGCGAGGAGCTGTGGGCGGCCGCGCAGCCGATCATCGACCGCTACGAGGGGGCGGAGCTGGAGCCGAAGACGTTCGGCATGGGGGTGCACACGCGCCGCGCCGACCGCGAGACCGAGGAGCGCGTGTTCGCGGAGATCGACGCGCTGGTCGCCGAGCGGTTCCCGCACTGGCGTCGCCGGGCGGGTCACCGGGTGCTGGAGTTCTCGTCCCGAGCGGAGGGGAAGGATGCGGCGATGGCCGCGCTGCGTGAGCGCTTCGATGCCACGGGCATCCTCTTCGCGGGCGACGACGTGACCGATGAGGACGCCATGCGCGTGCTCGGCGAGGGCGACCTCGGCGTGCGCGTCGGCCCGGGGGAGAGCGCCGCGGCCCTGCGGGTGGATTCCCCGGAGCAGGTGGGCGCCCTGCTGGAGACGCTCGCCGACGAGCGGCAGGTCGCTCTCGGGGGCTGACCCTCCGGCTCCCGCTGCGCGCGTGTGGACACCCCACAACAGATCGCCGCGCTTCTGGAGCCCGCGTGCGGACGAACGGGTGCTCGCGCAGGAATAGACTCTCGTCATGTCCTCGCATGATCCCTCCTCCAGCGCGCCCATCGACATCAAGCCCCGCAGCCGCGTCGTCACCGACGGCATCGAGGCCACGACCTCCCGCGGCATGCTCCGTGCCGTCGGCATGGGCGACGAGGACTGGGACAAGCCCCAGATCGGCATCGCGTCCAGCTGGAACGAGATCACGCCGTGCAACCTGAGCCTCGACCGTCTGGCGCAGGGCGCGAAGGAGGGCGTGCACTCCGGCGGCGGCTACCCGCTGCAGTTCGGGACGATCTCGGTGTCGGACGGCATCTCGATGGGCCACGAGGGCATGCACTTCTCGCTCGTCTCGCGCGAGGTCATCGCCGACTCGGTCGAGACCGTGATGATGGCCGAGCGCCTCGACGGCTCCGTGCTCCTCGCGGGCTGCGACAAGTCGATCCCCGGCATGCTCATGGCCAGCGCCCGCCTCGACCTGTCCAGCGTGTTCCTCTACGCCGGATCGATCGCGCCGGGGTGGGTCAAGCTCTCGGACGGCACCGAGAAGGACGTCACGATCATCGACTCGTTCGAGGCGGTCGGCGCGTGCCGGGCCGGTCTCATGAGCGAGGAGGACCTCAAGCGCATCGAGTGCGCGATCGCTCCCGGTGAGGGGGCGTGCGGCGGCATGTACACCGCCAACACGATGGCGTCGGTCGCCGAGGCGCTCGGCCTCAGCCTTCCCGGCTCGGCTGCTCCGCCCGCGGCCGACCGCCGTCGCGACTACTTCGCGCACCGCTCCGGCGAGGCCGTGGTGAACCTGCTCCGCCAGGGCATCACGACCCGCGACATCCTCACGAAGGAGGCGTTCGAGAACGCGATCGCGCTCGCGATGGCCCTCGGCGGCTCCACGAACGTGGTGCTCCACCTGCTCGCGATCGCCCGCGAGGCCGAGGTCGAGCTGAGCCTGCACGACTTCAACCGCATCGGCGACCGCGTGCCGCACGTGGCCGACATGAAGCCGTTCGGCAAGTACGTGATGAACGACGTCGACCGTCACGGCGGCATCCCCGTCATCATGAAGGCGATGCTCGACGAGGGCCTGCTGCACGGCGACGCGCTCACCGTGACGGGCAAGACGCTCGCCGAGAACCTCGCCGACCTCGACCCGCAGCCGATCGACGGCGAGGTCATCCACACCTTCGACAACCCCATCCACGCGACGGGCGGCCTCACGATCCTCCACGGCTCGCTCGCCCCGGAGGGTGCCGTGGTCAAGACCGCCGGATTCGACGCGGCCGTGTTCGAGGGACCGGCGCGTGTGTTCGAGCGCGAGCGTGCGGCGATGGACGCGGTCGCCGAGGGCTCGATCGAGCCGGGCAGTGTCATCGTCATCCGTTACGAGGGCCCCAAGGGCGGACCGGGCATGCGGGAGATGCTCGCGATCACCGCGGCCATCAAGGGCGCTGGGCTCGGAAAAGATGTACTACTCTTGACGGACGGACGATTCTCAGGCGGCACAACCGGCCTGTGCATCGGCCACATAGCACCCGAAGCGGTGGACGCTGGTCCCATCGCCTTCGTGCGCGATGGTGATCTGATACGGGTCGATATCGCAGCTCGCTCTCTCGACCTACTCGTCGACGAGGCGGAGCTCGCCTCCCGCCGCTCTGGCTGGGAGCCGCTTCCCCCGCGCTACACCCGAGGCGTTCTTGCCAAGTACTCGCGCCTCGTGCGGTCCGCCGCCGAGGGAGCGACCACCGGCTGACCCGGATGCATCGGCATCCGGCGTCCTCCACAGTTCACCAGAAGGAAAGTCATGACTGCTGACACCGTCTCGGCCGTGCCGAGGCCGCCCGCCCGTTCATCCGCCCCGGAGATCACCGGTGCCGAGGCCGTCGTGCGCTCGCTCGAGCTGCTCGGCGTCACCGACGTCTTCGGTCTCCCCGGTGGCGCGATCCTGCCGGTGTACGACCCGCTCATGGACGCGTCGCAGCTGCGCCACATCCTGGTGCGCCACGAGCAGGGCGCCGGTCATGCGGCCGAGGGGTACGCGTCCGCGTCGGGCAAGGTCGGCGTGTGCATCGCCACCTCCGGTCCCGGCGCGACGAACCTCGTCACCGCGATCGCCGACGCCTACATGGACTCGGTGCCGCTGCTGGCGATCACCGGCCAGGTGTTCTCGACCCTGATGGGGACGGACGCGTTCCAGGAGGCCGACATCGTGGGCATCACGATGCCGATCACGAAGCACTCGTTCCTGGTGAAGGACGCGGCGGACATCCCCGGGGCGATCGCGGCCGCCTACGAGATCGCCGGCACCGGTCGTCCCGGTCCCGTGCTCGTGGACATCACGAAGGATGCGCAGCAGGCGGTCGCCCCGTTCGTGTGGCCGCCCAAGATCGACCTGCCCGGCTACCGCCCGGTCACCAAGGCGCACGGCAAGCAGATCCAGGCCGCGGCCGCCCTGCTCGCCGAGGCCAAGAAGCCGGTGCTGTACGTCGGCGGCGGCGTCGTGCGCGGTCGTGCGGCCGCCGAGCTGCTGGAGCTCGCGGAGTCCACGGGCGCCCCCGTGGTGACCACACTGATGGCCCGCGGCGCCTTCCCCGACTCCCACGCGCAGCACCTGGGCATGCCCGGCATGCACGGCACCGTTCCGGCGGTGCTGGCGCTGCAGGAGGCCGACCTCATCGTGTCGCTCGGCGCGCGCTTCGACGACCGCGTGACGGGCAAGGCGGCGCTGTTCGCTCCGCACGCCAAGGTCGTGCACGTGGACATCGACCCCGCGGAGATCTCGAAGATCCGCACGGCCGATGTGCCGATCGTGGGCGACGTGCGTGACGTGCTGACCGACCTCGACGCCGCATTCCGCGGTGCGACGGGTGGCGCGAAGCCCGACATCGAGGAGTGGTGGTCGTACCTCGACGGCCTCCGCAACGAGTTCCCGCTCGGCTACGCGCCGACGACCGACGGGCTGCTGGCGCCGCAGTACGTGATCCAGCGCATCGGCGAGCTCACCGGACCGGAGGGCATCTTCGCCTCGGGCGTGGGGCAGCACCAGATGTGGGCCGCGCAGTTCATCAAGTACGAGCGCCCGAACGCGTGGCTCAACTCCGGGGGAGCGGGCACCATGGGCTACTCGGTCCCCGCGGCGATGGGGGCCAAGGTCGCCGAGCCGGAACGCCAGGTCTGGGCGATCGACGGCGACGGCTGCTTCCAGATGACCAACCAGGAGCTCGCGACCTGCGCGATCAACAACATCCCGATCAAGGTCGCCATCATCAACAACTCCTCGCTGGGCATGGTGCGCCAGTGGCAGACGCTGTTCTACGACGGCCGTCACTCCAACACCGACCTGAACACCGGCCACGGCACGGTCCGCATCCCCGACTTCGTCAAGCTCGCAGAGGCGTACGGCTGCCTCGCGATCCGTGTGGAGAAGGAGGAGGAGGTCGACGCGGCCATCCAGCTCGCTCTCGACACGAACGACCGCCCCGTGGTGATCGACTTCGTGGTGAGCGCCGACTCCATGGTGTGGCCGATGGTGCCGCAGGGCGTCAGCAACAGCTATGTCCAGTACGCGCGCGACCACGCGCCCGCCTTCGACGAGGAGGACTGAGCCATGTCGACCCACGTGCTGAGCCTGCTGGTGGAGAACACCCCCGGCCTGCTGACCCGTGTCGCGGGGCTCTTCGCCCGCCGCGGCTTCAACATCGACTCCCTCGCGGTCGGCGTGACGGAGGTGCCGGGGATCTCCCGCATCACGGTCGTCGTCGACGTCGAGGAGCTTCCGCTCGAGCAGGTCACCAAGCAGCTGAACAAGCTGATCAACGTGATCAAGATCGTCGAGCTCGACCCGACCACCTCGGTGCAGCGCGAGCACATGCTCGTGAAGGTGCGCACCGACAACGCCACCCGGTCGAACGTGATCGAGGTCGTGAACCTGTTCCGCGCGTCGGTCGTCGACTACGCCTCCGACGCCCTGGTGATCGAGGTCACCGGCGACAAGGGCAAGGTCGAGGCGCTGCTGCGTGCGCTGGAGCCCTTCGGCATCAAGGAGATCGCCCAGTCCGGTCTCCTGGCCATCGGCCGCGGCGGCAAGAGCATCACCGAGCGCGTCCTGCGCGGCTGACCATTCCCCACTCTTCCGAACCACAATCAAGGAGAAACACACCGTGAGCACCGAGATCTTCTACGACGACGACGCCGACCTGTCCCTGATCCAGAGCAAGAAGGTCGCGATCGTCGGCTACGGCTCGCAGGGTCACGCCCACGCGCAGAACCTGCGCGACTCGGGCGTCGAGGTCGCGATCGCCCTCAAGGAGGGCTCCAAGTCCGCCGCGAAGGCGGAGGAGGCCGGCTTCCCGGTCAAGACCGTCGCCGATGCGACCGAGTGGGCCGACGTCATCATGATCCTCGCGCCGGACCAGCACCAGCGCACGATCTACAGCGAGTCGATCGCCCCGAACCTGACCGCGGGCAAGACCCTCGCGTTCGCGCACGGGTTCAACATCCGCTTCGGCTACATCGACGCCCCCGAGGGTGTCGACGTGATCCTGGTCGCCCCGAAGGCGCCCGGTCACACGGTGCGCCGCGAGTTCGTCGCCGGTCGCGGCATCCCGGACATCATCGCCGTCGAGCGCGATGCATCGGGTCACGCCTGGGACCTCGCGCTGTCGTACGCCAAGGCGATCGGCGGCACCCGGGCCGGCGTCATCAAGACCACGTTCACCGAGGAGACCGAGACCGACCTCTTCGGTGAGCAGGCCGTGCTCTGCGGTGGCATGAGCCACCTGGTGCAGGCGGGCTTCGAGACGCTCGTCGAGGCCGGGTACCAGCCGCAGATCGCCTACTTCGAGGTGCTGCACGAGCTGAAGCTCATCGTCGACCTGATGTGGGAGGGCGGCATCGCCAAGCAGCGCTGGTCGATCTCCGACACGGCTGAGTTCGGCGACTACGTCTCCGGACCGCGCGTGATCGACGAGCGCGTCAAGGAGAGCATGAAGGGCGTGCTGTCCGACATCCAGTCCGGCGCGTTCGCGAAGCGCTTCATCGAGGACCAGGACAACGGCGCCGAGGAGTTCCTCGCGCTGCGTGCCAAGGAGGAGCAGCACCCGATCGAGGCCACCGGCAAGGAGCTGCGGTCGCTGTTCGCCTGGAAGCAGCAGGACGAGGACTACGTGGACGGCAGCGCCGCGCGCTGAGTCGATCGTCGAAGGAACGGGCGTCCCCTCGGGGGCGCCCGTTCTGCGTTTCCCGACCTCGTTCGTCCGTCAAACATCGGATGTCTATGCCAGGATGGGAGGCATGCGACAGGAATGGTTTGATCACGCCCGCTTCGGGATGTTCGTGCACTTCGGGCTGTACAGCGGCGCGGCGCGGCACGAGTGGGTGCAGAACTATGAACGCCTCACCGACGAGGACTACCGCCCGTACTTCGACAACTTCGACCCCGACCTGTTCGACGCGGCCGCCCTGGCCAGGACGGCCAAGGAGAGCGGGATGGGCTACGTCGTGCTCACGACCAAGCACCACGACGGCTTCTGCCTGTGGGATTCCGCACTCACGGATTTCACGTCGGTGTCGGCCGTCGGGCGCGACCTCGTGCGCGAGTACGTCGACGCGCTCCGCGCCGAGGGGCTCAAGGTGGGGCTGTACCACTCGGTGATCGACTGGCACCACCCGGACTTCACGGTGGACTGGAACCACCCCCGCCGCGACGACGAGAACGCGCACGCGCTCAACGAGGGTCGCGACATGTCGCGGTACCGCGCGTATCTGCACGGGCAGGTGCGCGAGCTGCTGACCGCGTACGGCGACATCGACTACCTGTTCTTCGACTTCACCTACCCCGAGGAGAAGGACGGCTGGCCCGGCAAGGGGCCCGAGGACTGGGACGCCGAGGCGCTGCTTGCTCTGTGCCGCGAGCTGCAGCCGGAGATGCTGGTGAACGACCGCCTGGGCATCCCCGCCGACTTCGTCACCCCGGAGCAGTACCAGCCGACCGCGCCATTCCTGCGCGACGGCGAGCCCCTGGTGTGGGAGGCCTGCCAGACCCTCAACGGATCGTGGGGATACCACCGCGACAACACCGATCAGAAGTCGCCGACGCTGCTGGTGCAGATGCTGGTCGACTCGGTCTCGATGGGGGGCAACATGCTGCTCAACATCGGTCCGGACGGCCGCGGGGCGATCGCGCCGCGGGATGCCGGGACGCTCGCGGAGATCGGGGAGTGGATGCGGCTGCACGAGCGCGCGGTCATCGGTGCAGGGCACGCCCCGTTCACCCCGCCGCGCGAGGGCGTGTACACGCTGCGGGGCGACCGCCTCTACCTCAGCCTGTTCAGCTGGCCGCTCGGGTTCGTGCACCTTCCCGGGCTCGCCGACCGCGTGACGTACGCGCGCCTGCTGAACGACGGCTCGTGGCTGCGCACCTCGGTGTCCGACCCCGAGCAGCAGGCGGATCTGATGACCCCCGCCGGCGAGGCCGAGGGGACGCTTACGGTGCATCTGCCCGTGCGTCGTCCCGACGTGCTGGTGCCGGTGATCGAGCTGCGCCTGCGCGCGGACTGAGCGGGCGGTGGCGGCGGCTCAGGCCGTCGCCACCGGGATCTCCACGCCTTCGAGCGCCAGCCGCGCGGAGCCGTACAGGATCGCGTCCGCGCCCGTGGTCGCCGCCTCGATGCGCAGGCGCTGCGTGGCCAAGGGGTGGCAGGCCTCGTAGACCCGGCTGCGGACGGCCGCGATGAACGGCTCCGAGGCGCTCATGCTGCCCGTCAGGAACACGGCGTGCGGGTTGAAGAAGTTC
Organism: Microbacterium sp. K41; assembly: GCF_004794395.1. Taxonomy (NCBI): domain Bacteria; kingdom Bacillati; phylum Actinomycetota; class Actinomycetes; order Micrococcales; family Microbacteriaceae; genus Microbacterium; species Microbacterium sp. K41. Next base: position 89,181 of record NZ_SSDO01000526.1, read on the forward strand.
ACGACACCGGAGAGCGCCTGACCCAGGTGCGTGCCCGCCGTGCGGACGAGCGTGGTCGCGACGGGATCGGCGTCGCGCGCGAGCGTGAGCACGTCGGCGGTCGTGGCGACGGCGGTGTTGCCGCGCTCGTGCATCTGTCGCACGAGGCTGGCACCGCTGGCCACGGTCTCCAGGCATCCGGTGTTGCCGCACGAGCAGGGGATGTCGCCGCTGCCGTCGATGCGGGTGTGGGTGATGTCGCCCGCCGCGGCCGTCGCGCCGCGGTGCACGTGACCGTCGACGATGATGCCGCTGCCGATCGCGGTTCCCGCCTTGACGGTGATGCTGTGCTGTCCGTGACCGAGCTGCTCCCGATGCTCGCCGAGCGCCGCGAGGTTCGCGTCGTTGTCGACGACGACCGGCACGCCGTAGCGCTCGGCGAGGTGCTCGCCCACGCGGAAGCCCGGCCATCCCGGCATGCGCGAGGGCTGGTCGACGGATCCCGTGGCGATGTCGACCGGGCCGGGGAGACTGACCCCGATCGCGTGCACCCTGGTGTCCGCCACGAGGCGGTCGAACACCTCGGCGACCCGCGCGAGCGTGGCCTCCGGGCCGTCGGCGACGTCGATCGCGATCGTCTCGCTGTCGAGCAGCGCGCCGCTCAGGTCGTGCCGTCCCACGCGGGCGTGCTTTCCGCCCAGGTCGGCGGAGAGCACGAGACCGTCGGAGGCGATCTGCAGCACGCGGGGCCGGCGACCGCCGCGCGAGGTGCCGGCTCCGGCCTCCTGCAGCACGCCGGCGTCGAGCAGC
>NZ_SSDO01000527.1:0-11460 GCF_004794395.1 Microbacterium sp. K41
CCGCGCCGCCCTCGCCCCACAGCCCGGCGCTGGCGGCGAGCGCCGCGGTCGCGCAGGTGGCGATGTAGAGCGCGTGGTGCAGCCACCGGAAGTTCCGGGTGTCGACCAGGCGGAGGGCGACCGAGGCGCCGAGGGCGCAGTTCGCCGTGTAGGCGGCGGCCGCGGCGACGAACAGCGGCGCGGCGTTCGAGCGCCGACGTCGGTGGACCATGACCCGACCCTACGCCCGGGCGTCGCCGCGGAGCGCCCCCTTGCGCGCCGCCGTCCGGATTCGGTACGGCGTCCGCCCTCGACCGCGCGGTAGCCTGGGATCCCGTGCCCGAGGCGAGGAGGTGGTGGCGGCCGAAAGGTACGACCATGACCATGCACTTCACCTCGGCGCCGCGTCTCAGCGACGGCGTCATCGAACACGAGTTCGTCCTCGGGGGCGTCCCCGGCGTGCTCTGGACCCCCGTCTCCGCCTCTCCCGACACCCCCGTTCCGCTCGTCCTGCTGGGCCAGCCCGGCGGCTTCAGCCTGCAGCGAATGCGCTCCCGTCTCGCCGGCCGGGCGCGGGCGTGTGCCGCGCAGGGGTTCGCCGCCGTCGCGATCGAGCTTCCCGGCGCGGGCGAGCGCACACCGCTCGCCGGTGCCGCCGAGGCCCGCGCAGACCTGGTCCGCGCACTCGACGAAGCGCGCGCGCCAAGCGACGAGCTGATCGATCGGCTGATCCTGCCGCTCGTCGACGCGGCGGTGCCCGAGTGGCAGCGGACCATGGACGCGGTGCTCGCGCTGCCGGAGATCGGCGAGCGCGTCGGGATCTCGGGCGGGGTGATCGCGGTCGCGACGCGCCTGGCCGCTGTCGACCCGCGGATCGTCGCCGCGGGCCTGTTCGCCGGGAGCTACGTGCCGCGCGCGACCTTCGCCGAGGCCCGACGGATCACGATCCCGGTGCACGTGCTGCTGCAGTGGGACGACGAGGGCAACGACCGCGCGATGGCCCTCGAGCTGTTCGACGCGTTCGCCTCCTCGGAGAAGACGCTGCAGGCCAACCTGGGCGGCCACACCGGGGTGCCGGCCTTCGCTGCGGACGACGCCGCTCGCTTCTTCGCCCGTCACCTCGGCGCGGCGTCCGGCTGAGCCTGTGCCCGTCACCCCGCTCCCGGTGACAGGAGCGGGGCGACGGGCCGGACCCGCTAGAGGTTGCCGTCCGCGTAGATGCGGAGGGCGTCGCGCACGAACTCGGCGCCGCGGGTGCCGCCGTCCGAGGTGGCGTAGTTCGCGCCGAAGCGCGGGTCGGCGACGTACATCTCGCCGAGCCCGGTCACGTACGCCTTCACGTCGCCGCCGGGCGCCGCGGCGGGTGTGCCGGGGATGCCCGTGAGCCACTCGACGTGACGTCGCGCGAGCTCCTGCGCCTCGGGGGACGCGGGATCGGCACCGCTCTCGGCCGTGGCGACCCAGTCGCGTCCGAGGTCGGACACGCGCTGCTGCCAGTCGGCGCGCTCGGCGTCGGTCATCCCGCGCCACCAGCGGTCGCTGTCGGCGTAGGCCTGACGACCCCAGCGCTCCTCGACCTCCTCCTTGTACTGGGTGTGGTCGAAGCCGTCGAACATGTTCTCTGCCATGAGGTTCTCACCTCCTCTCAATGCCGTGATGGTGGATTCGACCGACGCGATCTGCCGCGCCACCCGGTTCTGCTCCGCGCGCAGCAGCGCGAGGTGGGTCTCGAGGGCTGCGGCCTCGGTCGGTGCGGCGTCGGCGCGCAGCACGTCGGCGATCTGCGGCAGTCCGAGTCCGAGCTCGCGCAGCAGCAGGATGCGCTGCAGTCGCACGAGCGCCTCGCCGTCGTAGTGCCGGTAGCCGTTCGCGGCGATGCGCGAGGGCGGGAGCAGGCCGATGTCGTCGTAGTGACGCAGCGTCCTGCTCGTGGTGCCCGCGAGCCGTGCGATCTCCTGGATCGACCAGTCCGCCTTCGTCATGTCTCCTCCTCTCGGTGTGATGTCTCCACGGTAGAAGTTGACGCAACGTCAATGTCAAGCGGTCTTGGCGGTCACCCTTGACACATCGAGATATATCGTGTTCACTGAGGAACACACGATATATCGTGATTCCGACTCAAGGAGAAGCACATGACCGAGAAGTGGCTCATCGCCCCCGGCGAGGAACGCATCATCGACATCGAGTCGGCCACCCGGCTCAAGATCGGCCTGGTCGGCGGACAGGTCGACGTCATCGCCCACGACGAACCGGGCATCCGCATCGAGGTGCACGGCGTCACCACGAAGGACCTCCGCATCGAGTCCCACGACGGCGAGGTCGAGATCGACCACCCGCAGCTCGGCTGGGACAACTTCCTCGAGGTGTTCCGCAACTTCGGCTCGGGCGGCCCGCGCGCCGAGGTCAGCGTCGCCGTCCCCCGGTCGATCGCCCTCACCCTCGGCGTCGTCAGCGCCGGCGCCCTCGTCTCCGGCATCCGCAACGACGCCCGCCTCAACACCGTCTCGGGCGACATCATCGTCGACACCCTCATCGGCGACCTCAGCGTCAACTCCGTCTCCGGCGACGTGCAGGTGCGCGGCCTCACCGGCTCCATCAACGCCAACAGCGTCTCGGGCGACGTCGCGGTGACCGGCACCGTGCGCAAGGCGGTCGTCGACATCGTCTCCGGCTCCACGACGATCGACGCCGCGGGCGACGTGAACACCATCACCGTCAACTCGGTGTCGGGCGGCACCACCGTGCGCCTCGACGAGTCGCTCGCCGCGAACTACGTGATCCGCTCGCTCAGCGGCCGCCTCCTGATCGACGGCGTCGAGCGCAGCTCGTCCGGTCCGAGCAACTACACCGGCACCACGGGCGAGCTCGCCGGGCGCTTCGTCGACCTGCGCGCCAACTCCGTCTCCGGCGGGGTCACGGTGCTGCGCCGCACTCCGGCCTCGATCGCCGACGACCCCGAATGGGAGGAAGCATGACTCCCGCGGTCTTCTCGCACGGCGACCTGCGGCTGTATCTGCTGTCGCTGCTGGCCGAGTCGCCGCAGCACGGCTACGGCATCATCCAGTCGCTCACCGATCGCACGGGCGGCACCTACACGCCCAGCGCCGGGACCATCTACCCGCGCCTCGCGAAGCTGGAAGAGGAGGGCCTCGTGACCAAGACCGTCGACGGCCGCACCACGATCTACGCGATCACCGAGGCCGGACGCGCCGAGCTCGCCTCGCGCGAGGCCGACCTCGCGGGTATCGAGGCGGGCATCACCGACTCGGTGCGCCTGATCGCCAACGAGGTGCGCCAGAGCGTGCAGGAGGCGATGAAGAGCCTGCGGGCCGACCTCGCGACCGCGGCGAAGGACGACAGGGCCGCGGCGAAGAGCCGCCCCCGGACGGAGACCGACGACGCGCGCCTCACGAGCCGCGACGAGCTCCACCGCGCGGATGCGATCATCAACGCGTTCCGGGCACGCGTCCGCACCGACCTGCGCACGCACGTGGCGAAGGGCGGGCTGCTCCCCGCCACGATCGTCACCGAGCTCGAGAACGCCCTCGACGAGGCCGCGCGCGGCGTCACCGCGGGCCTGAGCCGGTCGGGATCGTGAACACCCCGCCGCCGGTGGACCCGACCGCGCGTCCGACACCGGCGGCGGATCGGTCCGCTCCGCAGCTCCCGGCGCCCACGACCGCGGCAACGGCAACGGCATCCCCGCCGGAGCGCCCCCTCGCACCGGCACGCGGCATCGTCATCCACACGGGCTGACGCGAGAGGGCCCCGTCGACAATGGTCGACGGGGCCCTCTCGCGTCTGTCCGACTACTCGGGCCAGATCTCCTTCTGGTCGTCGGGCACGAGCTCGCCCAGCGGCACCACGAGCACCGAGCGATGCTGGCGATGCGTGAGACGTGCCGCCACCGAGCCGGTGAAGAACTCCCGGATGGACTCGCCGAGGCCGCGCTTGCGCGTGCCGACCACGATCAGCTGCGCATCGAGCTTGTTCGCGAGCTGCTTGATCGCCAGCGCCGGATCGCCGACGAGCTGACGGGCGGTCCAGGTGATGCCGCGGTCGCGCAGCTGGGTGGCAGCGGCAGCCTCGACCGCTTCGAACTCCGCCGCTCCCGCGTCGAAGTTGATGTCGATCGGCGCCGAGTGCACGTAGCCGTCGGGGTCCTCGTAGGTCACGAAGCGGGTGACGTCGACGTGCGCGACCACCAGCGGCGCGTTCAGCAGGCGGGCGAAGCGGACGGCCTCGTCGAGCACGCGCGGATCCTGATCCACCTGGATGCCGACGATCACCGCCTTCTGCAGCGCTGCGTTCTGCGTGGCCTCATCGGAGGGGTTCGAGGTGCTGTCGGTCATGAAGATCGCTCCCTTCGGCGGCCCGGCATCGGCCAGGGCGTGTTCCCCGCATGCTATTCTGAATGCTACTCTTACCGGCCGCGAGCCGGTGTCGTGAATGACTCGGGCGCCCGTCTGCCCGCAGCTTAACTCGTGAGGGGGTCTCAGGCATGGGCCGTGGCCGTCAGAAGGCGAAACACACAAAGATCGCCCGCGAACTCAAGGCGTACAGTCCGTCGGTGAACTACTCGGCGCTGGAGCGCGAGCTCGGGCATTCGAGCGACTCCGACGAAGACGCCTACGTCGACAAGTGGGCCGATGAGTACGCGGACGAAGACGAAGACGAACTAGAGAAGGCCTAGCCTCCCGGTTCGAAACACCCGCACCTCGTGCGGGTGTTTCGTCGTGTCCGGGCGGTTACGGGTGCAGGAGTGCGGTCAACGTGCCGGTGAGCACGAGCACCGCCAGCAGCAGGACCCAGCCGAACAGCACGACGAGGTTGAGCGCGATGCCCCACGCCGCGATCGCGTGCCCCCGTGGCTCGCGCTGCCGACCGAGGAGCCCGGCGATCACACCGACCAGTGGCGGGAACAGCGCGAAGCCGCACACGAGCGAGACGACCGCGATGACGACGCTGGAGATGCTGAGGAAGCGCTCACCGGGTTCGTCCGGCTGCGGGGTCGCCGCACCGGTCCTGACTCGGGATGGTGATGTCATGTCCATCGGGCACACCGCTTTCCGGCGGTGCAGACCGCCACGCAAAGAGAGGTAACACGTTAGATTACCGCCTCGCGGCCCTCGTCACCAGTGGCCGTGCCGGCGCTCCCACTCGTCTTCGATCGTGCGGCGGCGACCGGCGACGATACCCGCGGGGATCGACACCACGAGCACCGCGGCGACGACCAGCAGCGGCACCTGCCACCCGCCGGTCGTCTCGTGCAGCAGCCCCACCAGCAGCGGGAAGACAGCCGCGATCGCATAGCCGATGCTCTGCACGAAGCCGCTCAGCGCGACGGCGCTCTCGGGCGTGCGGGCACGGATGCTCAGCAGCACCAGGCTCAGCGGGAACATGATGGCCGTGAGGCCGAAGATCGCCACCCACAGCGGCAGCGCCACGGTCGGCAGGAGCAGCAGCCCGAGCAGCCCCACCAGTCCCGCCGCGACCGCCACCAGGAACAGCGGCCGCGTCGCCTGGAACCGCACCACGAGCACGGGCACCAGCATCGAGCAGGGCAGCCCGACCAGAGCGAACAGCGACAGCAGGAAGCCCGCGGTCGCCGGGCTGACGCCACCCAGGTCGACCAGGATCGTCGGCAGCCACGCGAACGCCACGTACGCCATGGTCGACGAGGTGCCGAACACGAGCGCGAGGGCCCACGCCAGCGGCAGCCGCCAGAGCCGCCCGAACACGCGCGGGCTCGCCGACTGGGTCGTGATCGGTCCGGTCGAGGCGGCGACCGCGTCGCGCACATCGTCCACGCCGTCGGTCGGGTCGGGCATCAGGAGCTCGGTGGGCATCGGACGATCGCGCTCCCCGCGCGTGCGCACCAGCAGCGTGACCCAGGGCACCAGCGCCAGCGCCGCCACCACGCCCCACATGCCGAGGGAGATGCGCCAGCCGAGCGAGTCGGCCACGGGCACCGCGACCAGCGGCGGCAGGAACGTGGAGACCGCGAGCGTGGTCGAGTACGCGGTCATCATGACGCCGAGACGGTCGGCGAAGTACTTCTTCACCAGCGGCGGCAGCAGCACGTTGCCCGAACCGACCCCCGCGAACACCACGGCCGTCGCCGCGAGCAGGCTCCACGAGTCCGGGGCCAGACCGCGCAGCAGCATCCCGGCCGCCATCAGCACGATCGCCACGACGGCCATCCGCTCCAGGCCGAACCGACGCTCGAACAGCGGCGTCAGCAGGCCGAACAGCGCGAAGCACACCGGCGGCGCCGCCCCGATCAGCCCCACGATCACGGACGAGACCGGGAAGTCCTCCGCGACGTGGTCGAGCACGGGAGACAGCGAGGCGACCGCGGACCGCAGCGAGAACGCGACCAGCACGATCCCGACCAGCGCGAGAGCCCGACCCTTCCAGAGCGGTCGCGCACTCGGCGCCGTCATGAGGTCTGCGACCCCTCCACCCAGGCGAGGTATTCGTCGGTGACGGTGCCGGTGACGTACCGGCCGTCGAAGCAGCTCATGTCGAGATCCTCCAGCACGGAGCCCTCGGTGATCGCGGCCTTCAGGTCGTCGACCTCCTGGTACACCAGGTGGTCGCAGCCCAGCTCCTCCGCGATCTCGGGGATCGTGCGGCCGTGCGCGATCAGCTCGTGCCGCGACGGCATGTTGATGCCGTACACGTGCGGGTGCCGCACGGGCGGGGCCGCCGAGGCGAAGGTCACCGAGGAGGCGCCGGCGTCGCGGGCCATCTGGATGATCTCCTTCGACGTGGTGCCGCGCACGATCGAGTCGTCGATCAGCAGCACGTTCTTGCCCTGGAACTCGGCCGACATCGCGTTGAGCTTCTGGCGCACGCTCTTCTTGCGCACCGCCTGCCCCGGCATGATGAACGTGCGGCCCACGTAGCGGTTCTTGTAGAAGCCCTCGCGGTACTCGATGCCGAGCTTGCGGGCCACCTCCATCGCGGCCGGGCGCGAGGAGTCGGGGATGGGCATGACCACGTCGATCTTGTCCATCGGCACGTGCTTGGCGATCGTATCGGCCAGCTTGTCGCCCATGCGCAGGCGCGACTCGTAGACCGAGATGCCGTTCATGATCGAGTCGGGGCGGGCGAGGTACACGTACTCGAACGCGCACGGCGCGAGGTGCGTCTCCGTGGCGCACTGCCGCGTGAACAGCTCGCCGTCGTTCGTGATGAACACGGCCTCGCCGGGCTCGACCTCGCGCACGACCTCGTAGTCGCCGTTCTCCAGCACCAGCGACTCGCTCGCCACGACCCACTCGTCGCGTCCCTCCGCGCCGGGCACGGTCGACGGACGGCGGCCCAGGATCAGCGGCCGGATGCCGAACGGGTCGCGGAACGCCAGCAGACCGTAGCCCGCGATCACCGCGATCACCGCATACGCGCCCTCGATGCGCTCGTGGGTGCGGGCGACCGCCTCGAAGATGCGCTCCGGGTCGAGGTCGACCGTCGACGTGGTGGCCTGCAGCTCGCCCGCGAGCACATTGAGCAGCAGCTCGGTGTCGCTCGACGAGTTCAGGTGGCGGCGGTCGCGCTTCGCCATCTCGGCCGTGAGCTCACGGGTGTTCGTGAGGTTGCCGTTGTGGATGAGGATGATGCCGTACGGCGCGTTCACGTAGAACGGCTGCATCTCCTCCTCGCTCGACGCGGTGCCCTTGGTGGCGTAGCGCACGTGGCCGAGGCCGACGTTGCCGAGCAGCGCGCGCATGTCGCGGGTGCGGAACGCCTCGCGCACCATGCCCTGCGCCTTCGCGTTGTGCATCACTCCGTTGGCCTCCGCCGTGGCGATGCCCGTCGCGTCCTGCCCGCGATGCTGCAGCAGCAGGAGCGCGTCGTAGATGTCCTGATTGACCGGGGCTGTCCCCACCATTCCGACGATGCCGCACATGGGGTGTTACTTCGCTCCGTCCGCGTAGGCGCCAACCAGGCGCACCGCTCCACCGTCGACGCCCTTGGCGCCCTGCTCGAACTCGCCGGTCGGCCGCGGGCCGAAGCCGACGGTGCCGACCTGCCACGCGGGCATGCCCTCGGCGTCCAGCGCCGCGATCGCCGCGTCTTTCTTGTCGCCGGCGACCACCGCGAGGAAGCCGACGCCCAGGTTCCAGGTGCCCTCGGCCGACTCCAGCGTCGACCCGGCGATGTCGCTCAGCACGCGGAACACCGGGCTGGGCGACCACGTGCCGCGGTCGACCTCGGCCCAGCTGCCCTGCGGGAGCACGCGCGCGAGGTTCGCCGCGATGCCGCCGCCGGTCACGTGACTCAGGGCGTGCACGCCGCCCGCGAGCTGCTCGATCAGGCGCAGCAGCGGCAGCGTGTACAGGCGGGTGGGCTCCAGCAGGGCCTCGCCCCACGTGGTGCCGAAGTCGGCGGCGGTGTCGGCGTACGAGATGCCGGCGCCCGTGATGATGTGACGCACGAGCGAGTAGCCGTTGGAGTGCAGGCCGCTGGAGGCGACCGCGATCACCGCATCACCGTCCTGCACGCGCTCGGCGCCGAGGATCGCATCCGCCTCGACCACGCCGGTCGCGGCTCCCGCCACGTCGTAGTCGCGCGGTCCGAGAAGTCCGGGGTGCTCGGCCGTCTCGCCACCGACCAGCGCGGTGCCGGTGGCCGCGCACGCCCCGGCGATGCCGCGGACGATGTCGGCGATGCGCTCGGGCACGACCTTGCCGCACGCGATGTAGTCGGTCATGAAGAGGGGCTTCGCACCCACCACGACGATGTCATCGACGACCATGCCGACCAGGTCCTGCCCGATCGTGTCGTGCTTGTCGATGGCCTGCGCGATCGCGACCTTGGTGCCGACGCCGTCGGTGCTGGTCGCCAGCAGCGGACGCCGGAAGTCGCGCAGCGCGCTCGCGTCGAAGAGGCCGGCGAAACCGCCGACGCCGCCGAGCACTTCGGGTCCGTGCGTCGCGCGCACGGACGACTTCATCAGCTCGACCGCGAGATCGCCGGCAGCGGTATCGACACCGGCTTCGGAATAGGGGTTGGTGGGGGAGGCAGCCACTCGAACAGCCTACCGCCCGCAGCCCTACCGGATCTCCAGAGCCTCGGCCCGCTGCGCGGCCTGCCGCACGCGGAACCACATCGTGAGCTCCATGAGCGCCCGGCCGATCATGTCGTGATCGCCGACGCGCAGATCGTCGAACGAGTCGCGGTACCCCTCGGCCAGGCGCGGCTCGGCGGCCACCATCGGCTGATACCCCATCGTCCAGTCCGCGAACCGGCGCTCGTGCAGCGGTTCGCGCAGGAGCACCCGCACGTCGTGGTGACGCGGATCCTCGGAGATGCGGGTCATGAGCGCCTCGACCACGCCCTCCTCGCCCTCGAGGATCTGCACGAACTCGCCCTCGCGGTACAGCAGGAGACCGGTGATCTCCCGCGCCTGGTTCGCCGCGCGGCTCGAGGCGAGCAGGGCTTCGAGCTCGTCGTCGTCGAACGCGCGGGTGGCGGTGCTGCAGTAGACGAGCGAGAGCAGCGCGTGGTCGATCGTCATCCGAGGTGTCCCCCTGCAGCGGTGTCGTCCGTCATGGCCTCGGTCACCGCGGCGATGGCCGTGTGATGGTCGGTGAAGTCGCCGATGATCTGTGAGGCGGAGTCGAAGGCGCGCCACAGGCCCCCGGGCTGGCGGTCGACGTAGCCGAGGAAGGTTCCGGCGTGGCTGCCCACGTAGAACCCGTCCGCGACCGACGCCCACAGCGCCTTCGACGGTGTGTGCGCGGCGCCCTCCTCGGGCACGTCGAGCGTCTGCGGATGCGACACGTCAGACTCCGCGGTCCAGGTCGAGGTCGATCGCCGGCAGTCCGTCGTCGTCGACATCCCCGTCCTCGGCCGTCGGCTTCGGGTAGAAGCGGTGCTCGCGCAGGGCTGCCGCGTCCGCGGAGAAGTCCGGGTCGTCGCCGTTCGACGACTGCGGACCGACCAGGAGGTCGTTCCCGACGCCGACGATCAGGTCGGCACTGTCCTTCTCCCCGTCCACGTGGATCGGGATCTGCACGGCCGCGGACTCGCCCTCGCTGGCGAGGGAGGCGGCCAGGGTGACCAGGGCGTCCGCCACGTCGTCCGTCGTGACGACCTGCTGCCCGGCGTAGGAGACGAGTTTCATGATCATGACCCTGTCATGACGGAGCCGGTCGGAGAACGGGCTTGCGCCCGGAGCCCCCGACCGGCTACAGAGCCCGGGGTCCGGTGCCGTGCCGCGGCAACGGACCCCGGGGAGCGCTCGCCGATCAGCTTCCGGTGACGGTGTCGCGGGCGTCCTGCGCACTGCCCTTGACCTCGTCCACCGCGTGGGTCGCGTCATCGCGGATGTGCTCGGCGGCACCGGCGGCCTCGTCCTTCACGGCCGCGAACGCCTCCTGCGCCGGCTCCTTGAGATCCTCGCCCACGGTCTTCGCGACCTCGGTGACCTCGTCGACCAGCGGCTGGGCCTTCTCCTTCAGTTCGCCCGCCAGCTCCTTCTCCTTCGTGGAGGACGGGATGACGGCGGCGACCACGAGCCCGGCGGCGAAGGCCATGAGCCCCACCGCGAGCGGGTTGCCCTGCGCCTTCGCCACGGCGTGCCGGCCGGCATCCGCCACCGAGGACGACGCGTCGCCCACGTGACTGCCCGCGTCGTCGGCCACGCCCATGACGCGGTCGACCACGGAGCGCGCGGCACCCTTCATCTTCTGCGTCTGCCGGTGCACGACCTTCGAGGGGGTGACCTTGTCGGCGAGCGCGTCGACGTCCCTGCCGAACTCCGCCCTGGTCCGCTCGATGTCCGCACGGATCGCGTCGGGTGAATCGCTCATTTGTTCTCCTCATTCCTCTTCACGGCATCGGGGATCCGCTTGAGGCTGTCCACCGTGCGCGGCGCCCCCTCGATGCTCTTCAACTGCGTGCGTCCCGCCAGGAACAGGACCAGGGCGACCAGCGCCCAGATGACCGCGACGATCACGGCCGACCAGCCGAGACCGGTCACGTAGTAGCCGAGACCCCACCACAGCGCGACGGAGAGGAAGAAGACCGCCATCATCGCGCCGTAGCCCGCCCCGCCGAGCATGCCCGCTCCGCGGCCGGCCCGCGTCGCGGACTGCTTGAGTTCGGCCTTCGCGAGTTCCAGCTCCTGTCGCATCAGCGTGGACAGGTCGCTCGTGACCTCGCTGAGCAGGTCGCCCAATGAGGTGGTCTCCGCCTTCTGCTCCGAAGGCGTCGGGGTGGCGTCGGTCATGGTCGCTCCTCGTCACCCGGTGCGCGGTTGGCCGCGTCCGTCCTGTCGTAGAGCGGGGTGTCGCCGCGGTCCTCGTCACGGGTCACACCCCACGGCGCGGTACCCGCATCGATGCCGCTCATCCCATCGGGGGCGCCGGGCACCGTGCCGTCGGTCGGCAGCGGCGGCTGGCCGAGCGTGGTGCTGCCGCCCGTCTCCGTGGCTCCGGCTGCACCGACACCGGCACCCGCGCCCACGCC